>MHDE01000025.1:982-12744 GCA_001803465.1 Microgenomates group bacterium RIFCSPHIGHO2_01_FULL_45_11
CGCCACCAAAGCCGTCATGATCTTGGTCGTCGACGCCGGCCGCAACTTCAAATTGGGATTCTTTTCAAAAAGAATTGCTCCCGAATCCGCATCAATTGCCATCGCTGCTTGCGCAGCCACTACCAAGGGAAAAACTGAATCTTTAAGTACCGGGTAATCGCTAATCCGACTAAGCTCCACCACTTCTCCGGCCACTTTCGGCGCCCCCGGAGTCAACGTCAGAGTCTGAAACTCATTTTGTCCGGGCAACATCGCCAAACTGGCAGTCATCGCCGCCACCCCCCACCACCCCGGCTGCCGCCAAAAAGTATTCATTAACAACCTCAAATTACTAATTGTTTATATCTACAATTAAAAATAAAAGAGAACCGCTACTCTTTGAAGAGAATTGTATGCGTGAACTCAAGACAATCGACGCTAACCCCCTTTCAACCATGCATACACTTAGTGAGCAAGATCAACCTATAAAGTAAATTCAGCCTCAAGCGAGCGTCCCTGCCTGCCCATCCGTAGTCCCTACAATTTGTTGGGACGAAGGAGGAAAAAGTGTAAGTGGTGAGCTACTGTCAATGTACAATCCCCTTCTTATTTACTGACCCGGATACCTAACTCTTTCAGTTGCTTCACCTCCACCTCACTCGGTGCCTCCATGACCGACGTCCGCCCACTCCCACTCTGTGGAAATGCTTGAACTTCCCGCAAATATTCCTCGCCAAAAAAGGCCATCAATAACCGCTCAAAGCCGTGAGCACATCCACCATGAGGTGGTGTTCCGTAGGTAAAGGCTTCCAACATGTGCCCAAACTTCTCTTTTATCTCTTCTTCACGGTAGCCAAGAATCTCAAACACTCGTTGTAAAATTTCCGGTTTATGTGACCTAATACTGCCTCCCGCCACCTCAAAGCCGTTAGCTACCAAATCGTACTGTGTAGTCAAAATTTCCCCAATATGGGTTTTCCCCATTAACCACTTCTCATGCTGAAGTAGGGGAGAGGAAAACGGATTGTGACTAAAAGTCCACTTCCCTTCGCTGTCTTTTTCAAAAAAAGGAAATTCAATCACCCAAGCGAATGCCAACATCCCTGTTTGCTTCTCTCTCTCGCTTCTAAGGTCAAATTTATCCGCCCCAAACTGCTTTATAGCCTCATTGTAGGTAAATACCGGAAACGGCTTTTTGGCTACTTTCCCCCCGATTTTCTCCACTGCAAAAACCACCATCGCCTCCACCATCTGCATCACTTCTTCCCTCTCGACAAAGCTCATTTCTATATCCACCTGGGTATGTTCAAAACCTCTGTCTGCCCGCGGATCTTCATCCCTTAGACACCTGGCAATTTGAAAATAACGTTCAAACCCGGCTGTCATTAAAAGCTGCTTATATTGTTGCGGACTTTGCGGCAGTGCAAAAAATTTACCCGGGTTTAATCGGCTTGGCACCAAAAAATCACGAGAGCCTTCGGGTGTCGACTTGGTCAGTATCGGCGTCTCAATTTCAACGAATTTTTTGGAGAACAAGTATTCCCGACAAGCCTGCACATAAGCCGACCGCACCCGGATATTTCGCTGCAACCGCGGCCGCCGTAAATCCAAATAACGATACTTAAGCCTCACTCCCTCATCAATATCATCGCCTTTGGTGTCAATAGGAAAAGGCAACTCATCAGCCGAATTTAGCAGTGTTGCCTTCTCTGCCGCTATCTCCACCGTCCCGGTCGCTAGCTTTGGATTCACTAATTTTTCCGGCCGCTTCTGTACTTTCCCCTCAATTCTCACCACGTCTTCGCCAGACAGCTTCTTTAACTCATTTCTTCCCACCACCTGCACCAAACCAGTACCATCCCGAAGATCAATAAACGTCACCTTGCCATGATCCCGTTTGGCATTCACCCAGCCAAAAAGAATAACCTTTTTCCCAATCTTATTAGTTGTTTCCTCTACCCATGTTCTCTCCATAATCAAATCAAGTTTACCACACGTCTTCTTAAAGGATCATCTTTGCCTCGGCAAGGATGATCCTTATGAAAAAAGAGTATTTACATATAATCGATTGTTATTGTTTAATTGCCGGTTGACATCACTCCGATCGCTCGTATAATTTAACCAAAGATTACGCAATCATTACACACATGCACTTAAACTGTATTCAAAATCAGCTCATTAACCTCCTAATTACATAGAAGGAGGTTTGGTGGTGTAAGTAATAATAAATCCCACCCAACCTCCACCAGGAGGTTTTTTTATGGAGAAATGGTTAACAATATGAACACCTTACCACCAAGTAACCCCGAAGGCGCATCCTTTTTTCCTGGATTTAGTTCTGCCATTCTCCCTTTTACAGAAGAACAAGCCGTAGATTATGCTCGATTCTGGGAGACCCAAGCTTATTCAGGAGAATATGTCAACCCTCAGACAGTACTGAACTGGGCAAATAAAATTATTGACACGTACCTACAAAACACTCCACCAGATTCTAAACCCATCGAACGGGCCTTAACAGTCAACCAACCCTCCGTCCCCGCCGAAACTACCTTCCCCGTGTGGCAAAGTCAAATGAAGCAAGAAAACATGGTTCCCCATTGGCAAAGAGACGTTCCTCCTCCAAAAGGAGACAGCCCCGATGAACTAATGAGAGCCGTCTTACAAGCCGGCGCCGATGCCGCAGGCGGATGTTCTCCTGGAACAAAATAAATGATACCTACGTCAGAAGTCAACCCTGGTAAATCCACCGATCGCAAAATATTACAAGCCTACTTTGAAAGTCTGGGGTTTTTTACTGCGGAAGAAATTGCTGCTCTCTTGCCTAACTGGACACGAACAGTACCCCAATCAATGACAGAAGTTGAAGCAGGTATCGTGGCTGAAAGACAAAGAAGAGATCCGAACTATTATTATTTTACTCCAGATAACCACAGTTAATCTTTTATTCGAGCCTGGTAGAATACTCTTGACGTTAGTCAAGAGATGAATACCAGGCAGAACAAACTCGTCGTCCGCCTCTGGCGGGCGAATACTATGGGCGTAAGCCCGTAGTAGTTTATTCAGCTACTCTTATATCTTTAACATTAAGCTGTACTTCCGTCCGGCCGTTCCAGCGGTTTTCCCCCAACGTAAATGCTATATTCACCTTTCCTCCGTCGATTAATCGACTAACCGCTTCACCGTGATTAAACCATAAAGCTGCTAACGTCTTCTGTGACTCTAACGGCGAAGGTAAGATCAGTTTCAAATGCTTGCCATCCATACCCACAGTCGTCACCGTTAACGGTTTAATTCCTTGGAGAGCCAGCGTCGGGCGGGGATTACCCACTCCGTACGGCTCAAGAGCCTGTAACTCCCCAAGTAAAGCCGCTGAAATATCATCTTGTCTAATCAAACAGTCAACCATAAGCACCGGCTCCAACACCGTCTGGGGAATCAAAGCCTCCGCAACCAGTAGTAACTCTTTCCGAAACTGGTCAATTTTATCTGAAGCAATCGTAAACCCGGCCGCCATCGGATGACCACCGGCATTAATAAGCAATTCTTCTTTCTGCCGAATCAATTCAATAATATTAACGCCAGCTACCGACCTGGCCGAAGCCTTGGAAACTGTCTCTCCCCGATTAATCACAATTGACGGCCTATAATATGTTTCTGTTAATTTTCCTGCCACCAACCCAATCACCCCCTCATGAAACTGCTCATTCTCAACAATGATAACTTTCTCGCTTGGATTTTCTACCATCCCTAAAGCTCTAACTAATAATTCATCTGTCAATATCTGCCGTTGCCGATTGATGCTACCCAACCGCCTCGCTAACTCCCTCGCTCGTTGACCATTTTTCGTACATACCAGTCGCAGTGAATCCAATGCTTGTTCCAACCTCCCCATGGCATTAAGCCTGGGCGCGATTACAAAATTAATTTGATACGTATCTAACGCCTCCAAAGCCACTCCCGTCTCTCGTACCAACTCGACAATTCCCACTCGTTCAGTCTTTCGCAATACTTCAAAACCCCATTTAACTATCGACCGATTAGCTCCCAATAACGGCACCATATCCGCTACCGTTCCAATCGTCGCCAAATCCAAAAGCTTTTCCGCTTGTAATTTGGCATTTGGCATCTTGAGCCTTCGACCGACTTCTCGGGCGATAATCCACGCCACTCCCGCTCCCGACAATTGAGTAGTATGGACAATTGCTAACGCCGGGGGTAGGGTAGAGGCGGGTAGGTGATGATCGGAGATGACCAAATCTATACCGCTTTCTTTAACTAGCTCCGCCGCTTCATGCGCCACGATACCGTTATCGACAGTGATAATCAGCTTCGGCCGATACTTCTCTACTACTTCTGTCACCCCTTTAACCGACAAACCATAGCCGTGTTTGTGCCGATCTGGTATAAACGGCACTGCTTTCGCTTTAAGTTGATAAAGTGTCTCCCAGATGATTGCCGTTGCCGCTACCCCATCCGCGTCGTAATCTCCATAAATAACGATTGTCTCCCCTTCCTTCATTGCCTTCTTAATCCGACCAATCGCCCGCTCCATTTCTTTTTTATCTATACCTATATGGTCAACAGTCAACCGCTCCGGACGCGTGGGTTTGACAAACTCCTCAATCGACTTTCTCTTTTTCAATCCCCGATTTGCCAACACCTCTTTGATTATCGAAGCTAACCGCTCTTTTTGAACCTTTCCTTGCACCTTACCTAAAACTTTCCAATTCATAAATATCTTACCGACATCAATACCTGATACTTAATTCTTAATACTTCTCCTCCCCATGATATCATTAGCCTATGCATCTTAAACTCCCTCCACCAGTACTAACTGTCATTGGCAGTTTAACCACTGCCGGTTTTGAAGCTTATATCGTCGGCGGCGCGGTCCGTGACCTTCTCCAACAAAAAGACACCACTGACTGGGACTTTACCACCAAAGCCACTCCCGAAGAAATTCAAAAAATTTTTCCCGATAGTTTTTATGACAATCACTTTGGCACCGTCGGCATCACCGGTCAACACTTGTTACCTGTTTCTTCAAAAGCTATAACCAAAAAGTGGCTGGCTGCTAACTGGCTTGACCAAGTCTACGAAATCACTACCTTCCGTCAAGAATACGGTTATTCAGACAAACGCCACCCCGACAAAATTGTTTGGGGTAAAACGCTCACCGAAGATCTGGCTCGCCGCGACTTTACCATCAACGCCATCGCTTTAAAAATCCACAATCCGCAATCCACAATCCGCAATTTATCAGCTAGCACTCCAATCAAAACCGAAGTTGATATCATCGACCCCTACAACGGTCAGGTAAATTTAGATCAAAAACTTATCCGCGCCGTAGGCGACGCTAAGGAACGTTTCCACGAAGATGCTCTTCGAATGATGCGTGCCATTCGTTTAGGGGCCCAATTAGGTTTTACCATCGAACCCAAAACCCTTACTGCCATAAAGCAGCATGCCAACCTTATCATCCATATCAGTTGGGAAAGAATTCGCGATGAACTCTTAAAGATCATTGCCTCCTCCTATTCAGCCGATGGCATCCTCCTCCTTCATTCAGCCGGATTATTAGAATTCATTCTTCCCGAACTACTGGAAACCAGAAATGTTCCCCAAGCCGGCCACCATATCTATGACGTCTGGACCCATTCTCTAGAAAGCCTTCGTCACTGTCCGTCAACCGATCCCCTTGTCCGCCTCGCCACTCTTCTCCACGACATCGGCAAACCCCAAACCTTTAGACGACAAGGTCCCAGAGGTATCACTTTTTATGGCCACGAGGTTGTCGGTGCCCGACTCACCAACCTAATAGCGCAACGATTACGTCTTTCCACCAAACAATCCCAAAAATTAACAACATTAGTTCGTTGGCATATGTTTACCTATAACCCGGAGATGACTGATGCCTCCATTCGCCGCTTTATTCGCCGCGTCGGTTTAGAAAACATTAACGATATGTTGCTACTCCGCGTCGGTGACAGAAAAGGCGGCGGCTCCAAAGCCACCAGTTGGCGCCTGAGACAACTCCAAGAACGCATCGGACAACAGCTGTATGAACCAATGAGTTTAAAAGACATGAAAGTCAACGGCCTGGATGTTATGAAAACGTTGAAAATCGAACCCGGTCCCAAAATCGGCCAAATCCTTAATCAGCTTTTTGAAGAAATTTTGGAAGACACCAGTAAGAACAACCGAAAATATCTTATTTCTCGAATCAAGAAACTTAAATAGTTAATATCTAAAAACTACCCTATTTACCTTTCTACTTGCTCTACTTGTACTAACTGTGCTACTTTTGCCTCCCCAACCATTTCTCCCACACCACCAGCAAAGGCACTGCCGTAAATGGTGACGAATATGTACCTGTTATCGTTCCCAATAATAACGCCAACACAAACCAACGAATCGTTTCTCCTCCTAAGAGTAACAAAGCTAGCAGCATAAAAATAATCGTCATCGAGTTGTTAACTGACCTTCCCAATGTCTCTCCCACCGCTACATTAACCAGGTTGACAAAATCTTCCTTCGGGTGTTTCTTCCGACTTTCGCGAATCCGATCGTATACCACGATCGTGTCATGCACTGAGAAAGAAAGCACCGTCAAAACCGCAGTCACAAATAATCCGTCAACTTCTGTACCGTAAAAATGTCCCAGTAAACTAAAACTGCCTAAAAGAATCAGGCTGTCGTGAAGCATCGCCAGTATCGCACACACACCGTACTTTAATTCATTAAACCGATACATTACATACAGCATAATTAGTCCTGCCGCCAAACTCACCCCCACCACCGTCTTTTGCAGCAATTCCTTTCCCACAATTGGACCTACAGTCTCAAACAACACCTCCTCCACTTCTCCAAACTTCGTTGCTAAACCATCCTTTATTGCTTGTGCTTGTTCCTTAGTAATCGTCATTGTCTTCACAATTACCGTCTCTTCTCCCACTAGTTGTACCGTCGCTGTCCCGAAATCTTTAGGAAGAGACTCACGAATTTCTAAAAGCTTTGGTCTTTCCCCAGAAATAAACTTTACTTCTAGCCGCGAACCGCCGGTAAAATCAATGCCCGGCCGTAAACCAAAGCGAATAAGAGAAAATAATCCGGGTAAAATCACCGCCAATGATAAGCTAAAATAGACTATTTTATAACGCATGAAGTCAATCATTTAACCCCTCCTCCTCGGTAAAACGCCCGCATCAATGTCCGTGTTACCACAATCCCGGTAAATAAACTGACCCCAATTCCCAAAGACAGCGTTAAAGCAAAACCACGAATCTGTCCCGAAGTGTTCAAAAAATTCCATTGCAATGGATTAAATAAAATAATCGCTGTAATCAAAGTGGCTATATTGGCATCCTTTATCGAATCCCAGGCTCTACCAAAACCCAGCTCCATCGCTTCTCTCCAGGGTTTTCCCTCCCTTAACTCTTCTTTCATCCGCTCAAAAATTAAAATGTTGCTATCAACCGCCATCCCCACTGACAGAATAAAACCAGCCAGTCCCGGCAGCGTCAAAGTGATTGGAATTAATTTGTATAACGCTAACGTCAACACACCGTATACTAGTAACGCCATATCCGCCAAAAAACCTGACCAACCATAATACAACACCATGAAAGCAACCACCATTGTCAATCCCACTAACCCTGCCCGCAAACTTTTGCTCACTGAATCCTGTCCCAAGCTTGCCCCCACATTCCGCTGCTCAACAATATCCACCTCTACCGGCAACGCTCCCGCATTCAATTGAATACTCAAGTTCTTTGCGGCCGTTGTAGTAAACTCACCCGATATCACTGCCCTACCCCCAGTTATTTTCTCATTCACCACCGGTATAGTCACCGGCTGATTATCCAAAAAAATAGCCAAAGGTTTACCCACGTTCCGCTCGGTCACCTCACCAAATAATACCGCTCCCTCATTACTAAACTCCAATGCCACCACTGGTTTACCAGTGTTGGGATCAAATTCCACTCGTGATTTTTTTAAGTCTTTACCCGTTAATCCCACCGACTTAAACTCACTCTGCTCTGCTCCGTTACTTGCTTCTGCCTCGTCACTAGACACTACTAACTCACGAAAATCTAGTTGAGCCGTAGTCCCAATCAAATTCAACGCCTCATCCACATTTTGTATTCCCGGTAACTCTACGATTAACCGATATTCCTCACCCACCACACTGGTTTGAATTACTGGTTCGGACACTCCGTATAAATCTACTCGACGACTTATCACTTCTCGAATCCCCCTCAAAGCTTCCTCCTTATCCTCGTTCGGCATTTGACTCATATCAGCCACGAGTAAAACATGCGTTCCTCCTTGCAAATCCAGCCCTTGTTTTATACTAAAGTCCCGATAGAAATTCTTACCAAATAGTGTCAGCGACAACGGCGGTCGCCGCCACCGTCGGTCAATTGACACCATTTTTGACTTAAAACGAATAGGTACAGTTTCTGGCAAACTTATGAAAACTGCCACTAAAGTTATAGCTGCAATAAAAAATAACCTTTGTCGAAGTTTCACTCTCTCCTTACGACCTTTTAAGAAGTTTTCCGGACAATGGCAACTGTCTCATCTCCAAAAAAGTATACTCCATTACTCCTTTACCGGGCTTTATCATCGCTTTAACCCGATCGCCCACCCTAAGGCCAACTTCTCGCACAAACTTAGCCGGAATCGTTACTGCCAACGAATTACCTGTTTTAATTACTTTCTGCTCCATTTTTCTCCCCTTCATCAATTCCCTTACCCTGTAAGGACTCCCCTGCTTAAAAACCGGGGCTTCTCTCATTTTATAGTCCGCCTCCCCGTACCGACCAGTCTGACTGGTCTGGTATTGGGGTAACTAATCTACCAAGCCTTCTTCATCTCCAATCACCATCACGCGAGACTTAGATAATATCCCCAACAAAAATGGATCACGCCGCTCTTTCCTAAACAAAAATTCCTGTTGGCTCATTACTGTATAGTTAATTTCCCTCTCCCGCCGCGCCTCCTCCTTCCGGACCAATTGCGCCAGTTCCGGTAAGACAACTTCCCCCACCACCAATAGATCCACTTCACTTTGTTCATGGTGTTTATGGCGGACAAACTTTCCGGCCAACATGGCAAATTTAATTTTTCCAAGCTTAAGTCGTTGTTCACGAATATCCCCACCCAGTCCCGTACTTTTAGCCACCAAACTCAGCAAGTCCTCGTAAAAATCGTAAGAAGGATTCAAGTAATAATACAACCGATTACCTCGCTGTTCATCTTTAACGAGTCCGTTTTTTTTCATCCGATGCAGTTCCCGCCTAACGGCATTAATCTCTTCTCCCGTCAAACGCGTCAACTGTCGTACATAATAAAGCTCTGCTGGCCTATAAAAAAAAACTTTTAGCAATTTTACCCTTACTCGGGAAATAATAAAGTCTGTTAGTTCCGCCATCGCTTTCCTTTCTGGCAGGCACATGAATACTTCTAGTGTACATATAGTACATTTATAAGACGAAATCAATCAACTTCGGAAAATTGAACACAATCTTTAAACTTACCAGTCTAATAGTCTACCGTAGTACCCGTCGCCACCACCGAAATCCAAATTGGCCCTCTTGCAAAGGTTACTTCCCTACCTTTACTATCCTTAAAGATTGTCCTGTCTGTCCGCTTTGCCTTACTCCATGTTCCTTCCAAGACATTGCCGTTCTGGAATATTAACGCCTTACCTTCACCGCTAGTCGTATAAAGCATATGTTTTGGTTCGTCAATCGGCCCAATCTCTCTAGTAAACTGCACCACCACGTTTTTAGTGACAATTTGCCCGCCAGTCTCCAAAATAGTATGCGCTTGTCCACCTGTATAACGCTTATACTCATTAGCTGCCCGATCATATTCCCACTTTACAGCAAAATCGCCATACCCATCCCAAAATTCAAACGCAATTTTTTCCGTCGTCCCTCGGCCGGTATCGCTAGCTTGATCGGCAAACTTCCAGGGAGTGAAATTTTCCGTCCATTCCACCCCCTCCAAATCCTCATTCGTCCACCCTCTCTCTAACCCCAGTTGCCACAAAAGTTCCGACCGGGCTACCACACTATGTTCGGTCGCAACTTGTTTACCTGTTCTGCTTTCATTACGAACATACGCCGGCTGATCTGGATATTTCTTAGGTGCTCCGGCCGCAAACTGATCAAGATCATTCCCCTTAGAATACCGCCACCCGTAACTAGCAAGTTGTTCAATCGCTTGAGCTCGTTTGTCGGTCTTGCAAGGACCAAAATTACCGTCGGCTAATTTATCAGCACTGCAGTTTGCGCCTCCCACATGACCAAAAAGGGGTGTTTCACCGTACTCAGACGCCCAATCAATAAAATACGTTCGCACGCTTCGTACCGGAGCAATCACCACATCGTCAGCCTGCGCTTTACAGTAATACACCGGCATAAATCTAGTCACTCCCCCCTCCGCTACTGCCTCATAGACAATATCTGCCTTATCAATCCCCGAGTGAGGCCGTGCATCCGGACTGTTCTCTATCATGACGATAAGAGGCCGCCGCTTCTCCCACGCATCCCGCTCGGTTTTAGTGAAGTAATCCCCATTCATCGAACATTCTTGATCACGTGGTTCGTTGGGATCAATTGCTAAACCAAATTCTGCAGTTTGTCCTACTGGTTCGCTCGCTCGCTCCGGTCCGCCGGCTAGAAAGTTAAAACCAGCATAGGAAATACCGGTAGAAACTAAGTACAACACCACGCTTACCACAATCGCTTTCTTCTGCATATTTTTTGGAAAAACTATTCCTTTAACCGCTTTTTATCCTGCTTAAGCGCTATTTTAATTGCCTCCTCCTCCTCTCGAGAAAGAGCCTGTCCCTCACCTCTACCATTAATCACCTGCTTAGCATAAGTTCGGGTTTGATCCCGACTATGTAGCGACGTAACGACAATACCATTATTACCCTCATCAAGCAAGCACAATACAAAACTTTGATTACCGCCAGTATCTGAAAATGGATTAAATCGAAGCAAGCCTACCTTCTGCACATGCTTGCGACTAGAAACCACTTCAGTCTGAACTAATTTCTCCAACCCTTCCAAATCTTTGCTTAAAGAATCAAACGATTTAGCCAGATGTTCAAGCACGGTCCTTAAATCCTTTTTAGCCACCCCTTTAGTGAAATGACTAAAGGCTCTTTGGGTTCGTATCATAAAATAGCTGATACCTACCAGCCACAAAACAAGTAACCCAATTATGATTAGGAATCCTTGTATACCCATTCTGGAAAAATTCTACTTGGCTTTACAAAGCTAGTCAACGGGATTAAGATTGTCTCTATGTCTAGAAGAACCAAAAAACAAAAACAGCGCGCTGCCCTTCACCATCGTTCAACACCATTCCCCCTACGAACCCCCGTATCAAAATCTGTCACTCTTCCCCAACCGTCACCCTCACCTATAAAACCAGCGACCTTTACCTCACCATCGCAAGAAAAAATTGTCGCCGCCTACTTGATCAAGGACTTAACAAAAACCGGCCTTGTCTGCGCTATAATTTTAGCTCTTGAAATAAGTCTCTACTTCTACTTCAAGTAATTAAATCTGGTTATGGAATTCTATTGCGTCAGTTGCAAACAAAAACGTGAGACGAACGATTATTACGAAATTACTACCAAACGCAATCGCCGCGCCGCTGTCGCCAAATGCCCCATCTGTGGCACCGGCATGTATCGGATTATGGGTCGAACTACTCCCGCCAAAACTACCGAAATCTAAGCTATGTACCACCCCTCGGCT
>MHDE01000025.1:12758-30330 GCA_001803465.1 Microgenomates group bacterium RIFCSPHIGHO2_01_FULL_45_11
CTACGCTGACATCTTAGTAAAATTTGCTCTTAATTCTGGCCAAGGAGTTAAACCCAATGAAGTTGTTCATTGCCTTGTTCCCGACGTAGCTAAACCAATGTTAATTGCCCTTCAGCAATCAATCTTAGAAGCCAAAGCTCACCCTTTATTACAGCTAATTCCCACTGGTCTCGATAAAGATTTCTATAGATTAGCCAATAAAACTCAGCTGGTCTTTTTTCCTAAAAAATACCTAAGGACTAGAGCAGACCTTATCAACCATTCTGTCGGTATCATCGCCGAAACTAATCTCTACGAACTCAAAAATACCCCGCCCCAAAAAATCATGGAGTCAGCGGAAGCCCGTAAACCTTACCGCGACTGGCTTAATAATAAAGAATATGCTGGCAAATTTACCTGGACTCTCGCCCTCTACGCCACACCAGCTATGGCCAAAGAAGCTGGTTTAACCATAAAAGATTACTGGCAACAAATTATCAAAGCCTGCTTCCTTGACCAAAAAGACCCCATCAGAAAGTGGAAAAAAATTTTTCGTGAACAAAATCGAATCCTTTCTATCCTCAATCGTCTAGCTATTAATAAAATTCACCTTCAAGCTCATGGTACCAACCTCTGGCTCACTTTAGGACAAAAACGCCGCTGGGTAGCCGGCACCGGCAGAAATATCCCCAGTTTTGAAATTTTCACCAGTCCTGACTGGCGCGGCACCAATGGTTTTATTAACTTCAATCAACCTTTATACCGCTACGGCAACCTTATCAATAATGTTCGCTTGCAATTCTCCCACGGCAAAGTTGTCAAAGCTTCAGCCAGTACTGGCGATAGACTTCTTCAAGAAATGCTCAAGCGACCTAATGCCGATAAAATTGGAGAATACAGCTTAACCGATTCACGTTTCTCCAACATCACTAAATTTATGGCCAATACCCTTTTTGACGAAAATATCGGCGGTAAATACGGCAACACTCATCTGGCCATCGGTATGTCCTATAAAGACGCTTATGACGGTAACCCCAAAAACGTCAAAAAATCAGAGTGGAAACAGCTAGGCTTCAACGATTCGGGCGAACACACCGATATAATTAGCACCGCAGACCGCACCGTCACCGCCATTTTAAAAGACGGCTCCCAAAAAATTATCTATCAAAACGGCAAGTTTACTATCTAACCAAACCACAAGATTATGACTTTTCCCGACCAAACACCAGATTATCCTAAGCTATCCCCAGAAGCACTGACAGAGATAATCAACCAGGCCATCTTGAAAGCTACCGATGGAGACCCTGCCAGAATCCAGGAGCTGACGAAAAACCTTGAAACCCTCATTTGGCTGGAAACACTTCCCCAGGATACCAGAGACTTCTTGGTCGAACTGCTCAGACTCCCTCCTTACCACCAGCCCTAACTCCCCACTCAACTCTTTTCATTCTGAAGAAGGTACCGCAAATAGCCTCTTACTTTACCCAAAGCCCGTGCCCGATGAGATACTCGATTCTTCTCCTCGGCTGAAGCCTCACCAAAAGTTTTCCCTAATTCCGGCGAGTAAAAAATTGGATCATACCCAAACCCACCCTTCCCCTTGGGTCGATCGGTAATATAGCCCTCCACCACCCCCTCCGCTGTCTTCACTTCCTTAGTTATCGGATTGTAAACCACCATCACGCACACAAATCTCGCCGTCCGCTTCTTAAACGGTACCCCTTGCAACTCTTTAAGCACTTTCTCATTCCGTTCTTCGCTCGTTGGCGCATACCGAGCAGAATACACTCCCGGCCGCCCTTTCAAAACATCAACAATTAGTCCCGAATCATCAGCCAACGTCAGTTTTCCAGTCACCCCACCCACTGCTCTAGCTTTAATCGCCGCATTCTCTTCAAACGTCTTTCCACTTTCTTCAAGGTCAATTAACTGTCCCATGTCTTTAAGCGCTGATACCTTCACCGGCAAGTCCTTAAGAATGTCCAGTACTTCAAGTAATTTACCCTCATTTCTTGTCGCCACTACCAATTCTTTCATAACCCCATGCTACCACACCCACTCGTTCTACCTGTCCTACTTGCACTACCTGTACTACCTGTGCTACCTTCTACCCCACCTGCCCTTGCGAAAGCGAGGGTTTTTTCATGTCCGAAAGTATCAACTATGAACAACTGTCTGCCCCCACCCATCAACACCACACCACCCCCACCGATCTTCTCGCCTATTGTTGTGGCGGCTTTCTCTTCCTTACTCCAGCCCTTCCTGTCCTTTCCCATCTCGTTGACCACTTTGGCCGCCTCTATTTCTTCCTGGCCTTAGCCTCCTTGTTTATCCTAAATAACTTGAATTATAAAATGGCACGGACCTTAACGGGTGACGCGGTTAGGGGGGCCCCGCGAAGGGGTTCCCTTGTGGGTGTTCGCGGGGGAAAACCCGCGGCAGAACCCGCTAGACAAAAATTTCTTAATTCAAATTGAAGCGGATTTACGCGTAGGCGGATTAAATAACCATCAATCCTTTAGATGTTTCCTAAAAAAAACCATGTCGCGACTAACCACAGTTTCCCAAACTGGTTGCAGATCATGATCAGCTCCTTTATATCTAAAATACTCTACCTCTTTATTTAACTTTTCTAGCCTTGTCACCAATTCCTCTGTCCACGCGACCGACACCGCCTCATCAGCCGTACCTTGGTGAATAAGTAATGGCGAATCAATCCATTCATAATAACCATGAATTGAATAATTATCTACATCGTAATTCTCCTCAAACTCTGCCAACACCTTTCGTAGCGCCTTCCCGTAATCGTCAAACCCATCGGTATAGTAGAGAATACTGTAGGGAAACGGTTTACTAACAGGCGCCCAAAGAGTCGCTGGTAACTGCCAACCTTCAAAATAAACTGACTCCCCGATTATCTCCAGTACCGACAAAGCCACCTGACCGCCGTTGCTATGTCCCCACAAAAACACATTATCTGTATCAACATTGTCAAGCGTTGCTAGGCTCACCAGTAACGTCAACACCGTTACCGGTTTAGCTAATCGGGCTCCGATCGAGTTAGAATCTTCTGGATCCGATTCCCCATAGCCCAAAAAATCAGGCGCTATTGTCACCATTCCGTTTGCAGCATAGTACCCTGCCGAATTTTTGGTACCAAGCCCAGTTGTATACACTTCTTGATCGATATAACCCCTAAGCATCATCACCATCGGAAATCCCTGACTGGGCGGCTCACTCTTAGGGTAATTTATCTGACCACTCGTTTTCTTACCCTCAACCTTTACCGTAAATAACCAAGCGGTATAGGCATCGGTCTCTGCCAAAATTCGTTCTAAAATTATTTCCGTAGATTCAAATTTCTGATTTTTCAATCGCTCAAATTGATACCTATCATACGGTTTGTCTACCTTTTCTTGCTTATTAGAAACAGAGAAGTCGATTCCTTCCCTCAAGCTATTTTGCCACCACCAAAAACTACCAGCTCCCAGAATGAGAAAAAATATTAATCCCCACCACCGCTGCATCCCACTTTCCTAACCAAAGACACTGCTCGGCCGATACGAAAGTGCTTCCGCCACATGATTAAGTGAAATTTCTTTCTCGCCAGCTAAATCGGCTATTGTCCTGGCCACTTTAATAGTCTTGAAATAACTTCGTGCCGAAAGACCCAATTTCTCCACCGCTTGAGTCAGGAGCTTCCGGCAAACATCATCCACCTGACAAAAGATTTTTACCTGTTTCGTACTCATTTCCGCATTAGTCAATAACCTCGTTTTTTTAAGTCGCTGCCGCTGCTGTCGCCGCGCCCTTTCCACCCTTTCTTTTATCGTCACCGACACTTCCCCCGTCGCCTTTTTAGCCGTTAACTTATCTACCTCCACCTCCGGCACCTCCACATGAAGATCAATTCGATCTAAGATAGGACCCGACACTTTTTTCTGATAGCGATTAATATCTCCGGCTGAACAAATACAGGCTCTCTTCTTTGAAGTGTAATAACCACACGGACAGGGATTCGCCGCCGCTATCAGACAAAACTTACTCGGATATTGCATGCTTCCCGCCGCCCGCGAAATCGAGACTACTCCATCTTCAATGGGTTGCCGCAAACCTTCTAATACATGTCTAGGAAATTCCGGAAATTCGTCCAAAAACAACACCCCTCGATGAGCCAGAGAAATTTCTCCAGGCTTAGGCTGACTCCCACCCCCGATGAGCCCCACCCTACTGGTAGTATGGTGAGGACTGCGAAACGGCCGTTCCAGAATTAAGGCTTGGTCAATAGGCAGTTGACCAGAAATCGAGTAAATTTTACTTACCTCAAAGGCTTCTTCTTCAGTTAAATCAGGCAGTATCGTCGGGAAGGTCCGTGCTAACATGGTTTTTCCCGACCCGGGCACGCCCCTCATAAACATATTATGTCCCCCCGCTGCCGCAATCTCCAAAGCCCGCTTGGCCGTCTCTTGTCCATGAACATCAACCATATCAAAATCGCTTTGAATCTGCTGTTTTAAATCCTCAAACCGTCGGTGCGATTGTTCCTCAATGGTTGCTACCCCCGTCAAATGATTAATAAGTTGTTTAATAGAGGCAACCGGTAACACCGTAATCCCCGATACCACCGCCGCCTCTGAAGCATTGGCTATGGGCACAAAACAACTAGTTAACTTTTCCTCCCTCGCCATAATCGCCATCGGTAAGACTCCGTGGACATACCGCACCGTCCCGTCAAGAGAAAGCTCTCCTACAAATAAAGAATTTGCTAGATCCGCTTCAATCGTTCCTGATGCCAATAAAATTCCCAAAGCTATAGGTAAATCATACGCCGGCCCTTCCTTTGGAATATCTGCCGGCGCCAGATTAATCGTAATTCGCCTTGGCGGAAAATCTATTCCCGAATTATGAAGGGCTGCTCGCACCCTTTCTTTAGCTTCCTCCACAGCCTTGTCTGGCAAACCGACTATTGACAAACTCGGTAGTCCCCTACTCGCCACGTCAACTTCCACTTCAATAGGTACCGCCGCTAGACCCGCAGTTGCCGCCGATGTTATCTTCGCCAACATGGCCCGATTTCCTTAAAAATCCTATCCGACTTTTGATTCTGTATCCACTCTCATGATCACTAAAAAAATTCTGTACAACAAATTCATTCCAAATAAACCAAATAAAAACATCATCAACGCCCCCAGCCCACCGACAACAATATCAGAAGCTAGGGCATCTATAAAAATTACCAAAGCTAACGCCAAAAAGATGAGCGACCAAACGTAAGCCAACCTCACTATCAACCCATGCCAACGATTAGCCTCTATCCGCTCTCCCCTAGGAAAATATGGCAATATAATTGATTGTAGTGGTAACGATTGCATAGCTTACGGCGCTGTCGGAGAACAAATTGTATTACTGACGGAAGTATTTTTAAATAGAGTTAAGTCTTCACAGGTAAACGGCGGTGTAGTTAAATAAGCTGGCAACGTCGAAGGCGAAGGCGTAATCGTCCCTACCGGAGTTGGCGTAGGCTGGGGACTCGCCTGCGGTATTCCCGAAGTCGGTGTTGGCTGGGAAACCGGAGTTGGTGTTGACTCCAACACTTGTTCCTCAATCACCTCAATTATCTCGATAATTTCCTCAATTTCGTCTGGTACCTCATTGTCTCCATCTTCACCACCCACCACTACCTCAATAATTATCTCTTCCCCTTCCTTTGTCTCTATTGTCAGTATATACTTCGTTCCCCCGCCCCCTCCATATTTTTTACCCGATTGTAAGGCAGCTAAATCATCATCTGTTAACATCCCGAAAATGGAAAGCAGTTGCCCCAAGCCCAACATAGCCGTCTTTTTCCCATCTTTAGTCGTCTTGATAATTGTACCGTCAGGCAGAATTTCAATCGTTACCTCTTCCTCACCCTCCCCCCGTTGTAAAGTAAGACGCCGGATCGCTACTCGTCCTCCCCTCTCCTCTTCCGCTTGCCTTAACGCTTCATTTGCAATTTGAGATTGATAGGAACGCCCAACCTGCAACAACACTAAACTGGTAAGCGTAAAAAAGACCCCTAACACTGTTAGTCCTGCAATAGCCATCCGCTCCGCAGTCAATCTAGGTAACTTAATCAATCGCCTCATCCTAATCTATCTTAACAATCACCGAAATTTGATACTAGAGCCAAAAAACAGAACCCCAGCATCCTGGGGTTCTATTTCATTTATCTTCGTTTTACCGGGTCACCTGAATAACCGTACCTGGATTAAGTTCGCCCGAAGCAGTTGCCACAACCCGACCATTAGCATCTCGCCAAATCGAATAGTTGGTATTTGCTTGAGTGCCGGTGCTTGGATCAGCCGGCATCGCCGCAATATACGTCGGTACCAAAATAGTCAAGTCAGAAAATCCTGCTGGACATCCCGTCGGGTTGTAACAGATAATTTGTCGAGCCGTGGTAATTGTTGTCGGCACATTACCATTATTCTCAGTCGCGTATTGATACACCGCGTTGGTAATACTGTAAAGATCAGCTCTCCGTTGCGTATCGCGCGCAGAGGCAAATTGTCTTCCCGGATTCACCGCAATCAAAACCACAGCTGCCAAAATACCAATAATTCCGATCACTACTAACAGTTCGATGAGAGTGAAACCCTTCCGCCAGGCAGAAACGACGTTTAATCGTTGCTTCATGGTTTCACCCCCCTTCTAATATATCTCTGGTAGTAATCAAGTAATTTCAGTGTAACAACGCTAATTCACCTTGTCAATGATAAGGACTTGCTCCCCTAAAAGATCTAGTGCCTCCATAATCGACTGCTGTTGAACAATCCCCACATCAGCCGCTGGCTTCACTGACCGTGCTGTAGCCGCCACTACCCGAATCAATGCCAGACAATTAACGCCTAGCATTAATAAACTTATCGCCAGGGCTCCCCAGAACAAAAATAGTAATGGCTCAATCTTGAAACGGATCTTGTACATAGAGCCGCGCTCCAATAGTAATATCGGTTATGTCAGCAATTCCGTTAGGACTGGTTATAGTTACCCCCGTCAATTGCACCAGAAACGGCAACTTTTCCAACCGCGCTAAGAAGTCCAAAAACTGCGGCACACCCGTTTGCAATTTTAAAATAAACGGTATGTACAATTGATCGTTGGCTTTAGCTGGCACAATCGAACTGAATTTAAGAGATCCCGTCAATCCCGTCACCGCCAATAAATTTTCCACCTGACTTACAAACTCGACTACATTGTCTTCATTGGGTAAGGCTAAACTAACCAACTTAATTCCATCCTGATTTTGTGATAAAAACTGATTAAGACTATCTCTACTCTGAAAACTAACCTTCAAATCCTCAACTTGCTGACGAACCTGTTGGAAATTATTTAGTCTTTGTTTAGTAAAAATCCAAAAATAGAATGTAGTCAATACCACGAATACCAATAAACCACTCGTCATCAACTGAAATTTTCTGGCTTGACCACGTAACTGCTGTTCTAACGATTTCACCTTCATACCGCCGGTTTCTTCACCTTAAACTCAATCGAAAAGTTAATATTTTCCAATGTCTCAAACACTCCTAAAGGTAAATGAACCTCATCAAACCATTCCGAAGAGTCAAACGCTTCCCTAAATCTTAATAACTCTTGCCGATTCTGTGCCACACCCACCACCTTAAACAACTGTTTATCTGCCAAGTAATCAATACTCTCCACTCGAATTGTCGCCGGCACCAATGACAAGAGTTCAATAAATTCTTGCTGAGGCATCAGTTTATATGGAAAAAGAACTCTAATTCGCTCGGCTTTAGAAACAATCTCACCCACCGGAAATTCGCTATTCGCTGTTTGTTGTTGTAACTGTTGTAACTCTGCCGCCGTACTAGATTGAACCCACACTAACCACCCCACTACGCTCACCATAATAAAAAGTGATATTACCCCCACCGCAAAACTCATATTAAATGTGGCTCGAGAAATATTCCGACTGTGCGTGGCCTCATAAACATTAAGGAGTGCCGTTGGTATCAGGTTTATGCTCTGTTCACTTCTTGGCGCCAACACCCGAGTTAAGCTAGCCGCGTACGCCAAATGGAACGGTGGTGTCACCGAAGCAATCGGTAAGATACCCGCTTTGAGTCTATATCTACCAATTAAAGTTGTTACCAAATTCTGATCAGCTCGTTCTCCTGTTAAGTACAAAAATAAACTATCAGCTCGTACTTTTCTCTTTTCCACATAATATTTGGTCAACGAATTAACCGCTTCCATAACCGAAGCCACCAAATCTCCTTTGTGACTGGCCAAAGGACTGGAAGTAGTCAGGAGGGAAACTCCTTTATCTACTAAAGTTACAGTACTCCCTCTACTATCAACTTCCACCAACCCTATGACCGGCTGCTTTTCAAAAGACAGCATTCTTGACAACACCCCCGCCGAAGGCTCAAAACTAAGCGGGTAAAGCCCTGCCTGTTCCATAGCTGCCCGCAACCCATCAAGTATTGTCTTTTGAACTGCCACCACCAAAATCTCCGTCCCTTTCTCATCCTGACGCAAAAGTTTCCAGTCAGTATAAATTTCCTCTGGAGAGAAAGGGAAAATGTGTTCAATTTGCCAGTGTATCGCCTCTCCCACCTCATCAAGTGGTAAAGTCGGCAATTTATATTCTCTAGAATACGCGTACCGTTCAGGAAAAGTCACCGACGTGTAGGCGGTTCCAAATTTTCCCTGGGCTAATAGTTGCTTGAAGGCTACTACTAATGCCGCTTGATTAACTACCTCCCCCTCAAACACCCGCTCCGCCAAAGGCACCTGAGCATAAGACACTAAGGAACCGTTGTTGCCAACGCTCAAACCACGGATAGCCGTTCCGCTTATAGCCAGACCGAAATATTTTCTTCGTGAAAAAAACGCATTGGGCAGGAACAACATACGTCTATCTTAACATCACCTCTACCAACTGACTAGACAGCTAAGATTCACAGTTTTTTCTCTTCTCTCCGTTTGGTAAGATTAAGTTGTGCAACAAACTGCCCGCCCCCTAATTCAAGGCAAAACCGGTTTTACCATACTGGAAGCTGTGGTTTCTCTCGGCGTCTTAGGTATCTTTTTTACGGCTATTGCTACCATTCTCCAAATCACTCTCCGTACCGTCGGCGAAAGTCGAGTCCGTACCGTCGCTGCCGCCCTCGCTCAAGAAAAATTAGAAACAGCCCGCAACTTACCATACGCACTCGTTGGTACCATCGGCGGTATACCTAATGTCCCCAACGGCCTCCCCCAAGAAGAAGTAATCTCTATCAATGGCCAAGATTTCACCGTCAAAACCAATATTGTCTTCATCGATGACCCCTTCGATGGCCTGGGTGAAACCGATAGTATTCCCACTGATTATAAGCGTATTCGTGTCTCAGTCGAATGGGGAGGACCCTATCAATCACGTCTACCCTTAGTTCTACTTTCCGACATCGCTCCCCAAGGCCTAGAAACCCTAAGTGGCCTAGGCACTCTCTCAATAGTTGTGTTTAACGCCCAGGGTGACCCTGTCGCTGGCGCCCAAGTTCATCTCGAAGCTCCCAACCTTACTCCCGCTGTCAATCTAGACACCATCACCAACAGCGAAGGCAAAGTCTATCTCCCCGGCGTCCAACCCTGTTTCGAATGCTACCAGGTAACCGTCACCAAAACAGGTTACTCAACCGACCGTACCTTTGGTACCACCGAAGTCGCCAATCCCGCTAAACCCCACCTCTCAGTCTACCAAGGCCAAGTCAGCCAAAACTCCTTTGCTATCGACCAACTTGCTACCATTACCGTCACTGCTACCAGCTCTAGAGAATCTGGTTATATTCCCTTCTCTGGAGTCGAATTTACTCTCCAAGGTACTAAAACCGTCGGCACCAACACTCTCGATGAACCGGTTTATAAAGTAAATCAAAACTATGTCACTGGCGGTGGCGGCAATGTCACCATCTCCAACCTGGAATGGGATATCTATAAAATAATCATTCCCGAAGACAGCTCCATCGATTTCGCCGGCTCCATTCCCTTAAACCCCTTTGCGGTCGGCCCCGGCGGCCACCCCTATATTACCCTCGTCACCACCGCCAATAGCCCTCACTCCTTGGTAGTGACAGTCACCGACCCTGCCAAAAATCCCCTTCCCAACGCTACCATTACCATCGCCACCGATGCCGCCATCGCTACTAAATCCGCCGGGCCGACTGGTAGGGGCGACCTGGGTCAAGCCATCTTTAGTTTTTTAAACCAAACCACCTACAATATTCTTATCACCCTCACCGGTTATATAGAAGCCACTAGCTCAGTTTCTGTTTCTAACGATGTTCAAGAATTATTTATTCTTAATCCTAATCCCACTCCCACACCATAATGCCTTTATATGCCTAAAAAACGTCTCCAAAGTCTCGGTTACACCATAGTCGAACTCTTAATCGGCATTTTTCTACTCACTGCTGTTTTCTCCGGAGCCCTCCTAGTTACCGTCTATTTTATGCGCACTTACAACTTCTCCTTTGAAGAAAACCAGTCACTGACTCAAGCCCAACAGGCCCTCCGCCGTATGAGCTTGGAATTACGCGAGGCGCGAGATAGTGAAGACGGCTCCTACCCCTTAGCCACAGCCAATGATCAAGAAGTCGTTTTCTATAGCGATGTCGACAACGACAATCAAACTGAACGGGTCCGCTATTACCTCGTCGGCCTCGACTTAGTTAGGCAAGTATTTAATGCTGTCGGTAGTACCGCCACCTACCTCTGCATCGATCAATGTACCATTTGTCATAACCCCGGCCCCAACGAAGAAACTATCGCTATTCCCGAAACTTCCTGGCCTGCTCATCGCGCTCACGGCGATTATTCCAGCGCCTGCGAGCCAGACGGAGGCGGAGGAGGCGGCAACACTGGTACCGAAGCCGATACCGAATCAGTCGTCGCTGAATATATCCGTAATACCACCACCCCTTTATTTTCTTATTACAATGGCGATTGGCCAGAAGATCAAACCAACAATCCTCTGCCTGCCGGATCTCGCCTTCTCGGCACCAGGATGGTAAAAATTACATTGGAAGTCAACACCAACCCCAACTACCAACCCTCCAACTTTACTCTGTCCAGTTTTACTCACCTAAGAAACCTCAAAGATAATCTATGAGCACCAAAGTTACCTTAACTAACCACCTTCTCACTCAGTATCGCCAGGGTAGCATTTCTATCATCGTTCTTATTTTAGGAATAGTCATGACCATTACTATCGGCGGCCTTGTCCTCCTCGGTGCCACCCAATTCACTTCTGGTCAACGCCTCGAAGCCTATCATCAATCGTTAATGATTGCCGAGGCTGGCATCCAATACTATCGCTGGCATTTGGCTCATGACCCCACCGATTTTTCTGACGGGCCAAACGGTGCCGACGGATCATATAGCCATGACTATTCCGATCCGCAATCAGGTATCAATGGCACCTTTACCCTCAATATCACTCCTCCCCAAACCGGTTCTACCATTGCTACTATCACCTCTACTGGTTCCACCACTACCCACCCCGAAATTAAACGGACGGTCTCCGTTTTATTTGGCATTCCCTCGCTAGCACGCTTTTCCTTCCTTCACAACGCCAACGTTTGGTTTGGCAGCGGTCTTACCATTTATGGTCGGGTCATGAGCAATGGGGGGATTCGCCAAGACGGCATCAATACCTCCACCGTCCAAAGCGCCAAAGAAACCTACACCTGCGGCACCGAAACTGGCTGCTGGCCTGCCCAAGAACAAGCCGGCGTCTGGGGCAGCGGCGGGCCGAGTGAACTCTGGCAATTTCCCGTTAGCCCTGTTGATTTCAATAGTATCAGCATTGACTTTAGCACTATGCGCGACGCCGCCCAAACTGAAGGTGTTTATCTTGGTCCCTCCGGCAACCGCGGTTATCATTTCCTTTTTAAGGATAACGGCACAGTCGAAATCTACCGCGTCACCAATGCTCAAACTCGCCGGGGTTATTCAGATGAAAATGGTTGCGAAACTCTCTTTCAGCGCATCCTCCAAGAAACTCTCATTGGTACTTATAATTTGAACGATAAAAAAATCTATTTTGCCGAGGATATTATTTGGGTTGAAGGAGTAGTAAATGGCCGAGCCACCGTCGTTGCTGCCCGTTTTCCCATAGACACTTTTGAAACCAACATTTGGATTCCAGGTAACATTGTCTATGTGGCCAAAAACGGAGACCATGGCTTAGGTCTTATTGCCCAACACGATATTTACTATACTCTCGACGTTCCCACCAACTTTGAAATCGATGCCGCCATCCTGGCTCAAAATGGAAAAGTCATCCGCCATAACTATTCCCAAACTGGCTGCAGTAATTTTGGTACCGCGGTCAAAGAAAAATTAGTTTTGTTTGGCTCTCTTATCAGTAACAAAAAATCTTATTGGAATTATGGCAGTGGCCCAGATTCCGGCTTCATCAACCGAGAAATTACCTATGACAACGACCTTTATCTCAAACCTCCACCATATTTCCCCACCACCGGCGATTACGAAATTATCACCTGGGACGAAGTCAATAACCCTTAACCACTAACTCCATTAACCCCTATACGCTATTATTTTTGAACTTGCTGTAGACTACCCACCACACTGTATAACGGACTAATTATCGATAAAATTACCGCCCCTACCCCGATACCCACTAGTAACATTAACAGTGGCTCCAGTAGTTGAGTAGCATTTTTAACTGACTCTTCCACCTCCTGCTCGTAAAAAGTAGCCAAATCAGCCAGCGTCTTATCAAGAGTACCAGACTTTTCCCCAGTTGCTATCATCTGAGTTAAAATTGACGGAAACTCTTTCTGGCCTCGAAACGTATCTGCCATACTCTTGCCTTTTCGAATCTGTTCTGACAAATCCTTAGCCATAGATCGGTAATGCGCCCATGACAAGGAATCCAACGCAATCTCCAACGCCTCAGTAATCGGCACTGCACTTCGAATGAGGGTTGAAAAAATACGGGTAAAACGAGCTAAATCTACTTGACGCATAATGGTTTTAACAATCGGAGCTGGAGAAATTATCGCCGAAATAAACCCCTTTCCCCTCGAGCTCTTCAGAAACAGAAACAGCCCCAAACAAGTTGCCACCAAACCAAAAATAACCACAAACGTATATTGAGATATCGCAATACTGGTAGAAAACAACAAACGAGTTGCCTTAGGTAACGGCAAATTCATGTTAAGAAATACCTTGCCAATCTGGGGCAAAATAAAAAAGAACATCAGTATTGCAATCCCAATCATTGCAATAAACACAATCCCTGGATATAAAAGCGCCCCTTTTATTTTCTGCGACAAAGTGTATTCAGCTCGTAATCCCTCCTCCAAATAGCTAAAAGAATCGGCCAGGGTTCCACTCACTTCCCCCGCCCGCGTTAGAGTCACAAACAGTCGGTCAAATACCGACGGATACTTGACGAATATGGTCGACAATTGTTGTCCTTGATTAAGTCCGTAGACTACATCGGCGATAATCTTTTTCATCATTGGATGTCGCACCTCATTTTCCAATACCACCATTCCGTCCCCCAACGAAATCCCAGAGTTAAGCATCGTTGATAAGTAACGGACAAAGGTTATCTTTTCTATCACCGGAATCGACCGGTTAAATAACACCGACTTGGCTTCTTTCTTTATCGAGAAAATCTTTAAGTTCCTTTTTTGTAAAATAGCCGCCGCCTCTTCCTTGGTCGAAGCCGTCAAAGACCCCATCTCAAACTTTCGACTAACATTCATGACTTTGTAATAAAATGTTGCCATATTACTCCCGAGTTACCCGAAGTACTTCCTGAATAGTTGTGATCCCAGAACTCGCTTTATTTAAACCGTCTTCCAACAATGTCACCATACCCTGCTCGATTGCCTTTTTTTGAATCTCATCAGCTGCAACCCTCTTGATAACCAACTCCCGAATCTCGGTGGTTACTGCCAACAACTCATAGATACCAATTCTCCCCTTATAACCGCTTTGATTACATTCATCACACCCTTTACCCTCAAAAAATTTGAATTTACCTACATCTGCCTGCTTAAAGATTCGTTGTAATACTGTCAATATTTCTGGCGTTGGTTTGTAATCAACCAAGCAACGACTACATACCCTTCGTACCAAACGTTGGGCAACAATTAAATTGACTGTTGAAGCCAATAAGAACCCTTCCGCCCCCATATCCAGAAGGCGTGGCATTGCCCCCGACGCATCATTAGTATGGAGCGTCGATAATACTAAATGCCCCGTCAAAGCCGCGTGAACCGCAATTTCGGCTGTCTCATTATCGCGAATTTCTCCAATCATAATGATGTCTGGATCATGACGAAGCAGAGCCCTCAAGCCTGCCGCAAATGTCAAACCCGCAGCCGAGTTAACCTGGGCCTGACTGACCCGCCGGACACCGTACTCTATTGGATCTTCTATAGTACAAATTTTTACATCAGGGGTATTAAGAATGTTTAAAAGGCTATAAAGCGTTGTCGTCTTTCCAGACCCTGTCGGCCCTGTCACTAAAACCATACCATGAGGCTTTCCCATATTTACCTTCACCTTTTCTAAGTCTCGCCCAGTTATTCCTAATTCTTCCAAACTCAACGGCCTCGTCGATTCCGGCAACAACCTGGCCACAATATTTTCTCCGTAAAATCCCGGTACGATTGACACTCTTAAAGATATAAAATTTTCATACACCTGAATCTTAAATCGCCCATCCTGCGGTACCCTATGCTCATCTATCTTAAGCGAAGCCAAAATTTTAATCCGGGCTATTAACGCCGCATGAACTGGAAAAGGCAAAGCCACAATATCGTGAAGAATTCCGTCAATCCGAAACCGGACGTTCACTAAATCCTCTAAAACTTCGATGTGAACATCAGACGCTCCCTCCGCTACTGCATACTCTAAAATCGTATCCAAAATTTTAATTACCGGCAGTTCTCCTGCCGCCCGTTCTGCCTCCTCTACTTTTACACCCCTCGTCTTCTCAAGATTCTCTTTAATAATATCTTGGAACACCGACTTAATGTTACGTTTGTATTGACCTAAAACTTTAACAAAGTCACTCGCAGTCAAATAGTAAGGTTTAACTGATAAATTAACTCGACGCTTAACAAATTCTATTGCCTCAATGTCGTCTGGATTTTCCATTGCCAAATGCAGACCATTCTCATCTTTCTTAAAAGGAATTATGTGAAAAGAATTGGCAGCTTGCTCAGGAATAATTTCCAGTACTTCCAAAGGAATCAGTTTGTTTTTTAAAGAGACAAAAGGAACTTTATAGTACTCGGCTATTAGCTTTCCCACTGCATCTTCACTAATAAAACCGCGGAAAACCAAAATATCCGTTACCGATTTGTTTAAATCTTGAGCTGTCTTAACTGCCGCATCAAAATCGGCTGAAGATACAAATCCCGATTCAGTAAGAATGTACTTAAGTTTGTCTACTGCTATCATGGGCAGGCTTCGATAAAACGCTCTTATTAGAAGCTAATATCTCGCTGATCGTCCGGACTAACTGTGTCGGAGTCACATCAACCTTGTTGAGTACTTTTGTTATCCCCTTATATTTAAAATCAATACTTTCGGGGTTAGCAAGCGATGAGAAAACCAAAATCGGTATCGTCCGCAACTCAGGCTTACCCCGCAACGCATCAATGAACATAAACCCATTCACTTTAGGCATCATTAAATCCAACACCACTAAGTCAGGCTGAAAACTTTCTAATAGTTTCAACCCTTCGTCTCCGTTACCACAACTTTTCACCTCGTGCTTATCCGTTTGTAACCGCGTCGTGTATAACTTAACCAAAACTGGATCGTCATCGATTAATAATATTTTTGCCATACCTCTCCTTCTATTCTTCTTACTATAAAAATATTCCACAAAAATTTAGATCCGTGGTAAAACCTGGCCAACCCTATTATCAAAGATTTACCCGCTTCTTACAAGTCGAAGGTTATTTTATCCCACTATTGCCCATAACGCTACCAAAAAACTTAATCCCACACAATAAAACCCAAAATAATGGAGTTTTGCCGCCCGAATTACCACATCCAATACTTTAATCGCTATTATACCCGTCACTAAGGCAGCAATAAATCCCACGCCGACAGAAAAAAGAGGCAGTTCACGCAATATATTCCCATTGTTAAACTGAACTATTTGGGCTCCAATAAGTGCTGGCACTGCCAATAAAAATGAAAAACGAAACGCTGCTTCTTTAGACATCCCCGCCCACAATCCTATCGTCACCGTACTCCCAGACCGAGAAAAACCAGGCAACAATGCCACCGGCTGAATCAATCCTACTGCCAAGGCTTGAGAAAATTTGAGTTGTTTCAACTCATTCACCGATCGTCGCTGGAGTAATCGAGTTGTCGAAATAAGAAACAAACCATTAACAAACAAACTCACCGTTACTACCGCTAGTGACCCAAACAAAGTGTCTATAACCGGTTCAACCAAAAGTCCCACTATCGCCGTAGGAATCGAAGCCATAACCAAATACCACCACAAACGAGGAGTCAAACGAAAAAAATCTTTAAAAAAATAAATCAAAATCGCCACCAGAGTGGCCGAGTGCAAAATAACATCAAAAGCTACCAGTGGCTGCGTTAACCCCAAAAGCCGCTGGCTAATCACCAGATGTCCATCACTGGATACCGGCAAAAACTCCGTCAGACCCTGAACTACCCCCAACAAAAACGCCTGGACAACCGTCATAAGCCACTTAAATTATCAATCTATTGATTATTCAAGGGAACAGAATACTTGTCAATCGAAAATGCTTGGAAGTCCGTAAGCCAGATTCTGTTCTAGCAATCATCTATCTATGCCCCTACCTCGTACCCTCCCTCCGAAGAAGGAATGCGGAAGCATGCTTCAGGTACTTTCGAGGGTTGCAGCCAGGAGGATTACCCGTTTCACCCCCCGTCCAAAGCCATCTTTAGGATAGCGAAGGAGGGGATTCGTCTCTGTTGCTCTAACTAGCCCCCCTCTTTTTATTAAAAAGAGGGGAGTCTCCGTTTACACGAAGCACTGCGCTTCCTGCTGTCTGGACTTTCCTCCCCAGGCTTACCTCTCCACTCAAGGGGTTTACCCTGAGCGAGCGAAGCGAGTCGAAGGGCGATTGCCCGACTCCCAAGCCCCCCAATTATACTATAAGATATTAAAACCCGAAACAATCAAATGTCAGCGAAAAAAATTATCCATTAGTTGACCGTATTTGCAGCCCTTTCAGTTTTATAAATTCCTGTATTGACGATCTAACTGTTAAAAAAATCGGGATAGCCAAAGCTGCTCCACCGACTCCCCCTAATCGAAAGCCTGTAGCCAACAAGATAATCGTCACTAAAGGATTTAGCCCCACCGCTTTTTTCATCACCATCGGCACAATAAAATTGTTTTCCAACTGTTGCACCAAAACATAAAGTGCGGTAACAGCTAGACTCATAGGAAAAGAAACGGTGAAATAAGCCACCAGAATTGCCGGAATGGCTGACACCACCGGCCCAATATTAGGAATAATTTCTAATAGGCCGGCTAGAATTG
>MHDE01000026.1:0-3059 GCA_001803465.1 Microgenomates group bacterium RIFCSPHIGHO2_01_FULL_45_11
GGGGTAGGTGTGGGCGTCGGCGTCGGCACAATTACTCTGGGCCAATAGCTGCCCCCAATTGTGGAAATCAATATATTCTGGCGGCTAAACTTGTCGAGCACCTTAGATTCTGTCAAGTCAAAGGTGACACTCACCGGTGTTAAAGACCCACTGTTGGCTCTCAAAGTTAAAATTCCCAAGCGCAAATCGGTGACTGGCGCCAAACCGGTCGTCGTCGTATTAATGGCCGCAAAATCCACTTGATAATAGTTGCCCACTTGGGTCACGGTATGCACCGGAAAATTCCAGTTTTGATTCGTCGCCAAGGTCGGATCGGGGATGATTTGGGTTGCTTCCAAACCCTGATTAGCGGGCACCAAGATGCGCGCCGTCACTGACGAGATAGTCCGGTCAATCGTGGTTAAATTAAGATCAACCGTTCGGGTAGTTGTCGGTTCAATATCAGCTTGTTGGGGGCTTAAAGCCAGCTCTGCGCCCGGTTCGGTTAACGCTTTAGACCTAAGCTCCTGTTCTTTTTGGGCTTCTCGGGTCGTCAAGATCAGCGCCGTCACCACTAAAACCAGCGTCAACACGCTGGCAATTAATGCTGCCGGTTTTTGGAGCCACTGTTTCATTGGTATCATTCAATACTGATAGGGGTATCGACATCAAAGAAATGAAATTCTTTAGCCTGATGGTCGAGCACTTTGGAATTGACGGGATCAATCATTGCCGTCAACTGGCCGCTATTACTTACCGGAATCGAGGCTAGTAGTATCGGCTTGGTGCCTAGGGGATACGGTTTTTGGGCCACGTGAGCGCCGGCGATTTTTACCACCAAGGCGGCATCGTTCATTTCCACTTTGCTGATAGGGAAGGTCCAGTTAGCGTTAGTTAATTCCGGATTATAAGTAGGTTCCGTCGCCTTGGTCGTTAGACTCCCGCTAGAGTTAATAGTCACTTGCAGGGTAAAGGCGGTTAGGGTTAGGTTAGGGTCAGCCGCTTCCAACCACAGTTCCACTTTGCCGTCAACCAGTTTTGGTCGAAGATAGGTCTTTGGTGAGTAGCTGGGTTTTTCCGGTATTGCCTCCTGGACAGTGGCTGCTTTTTCCGGCGCGGCCACTTGGTTTTCTCCCCGTTGTTGTAAACGGTTAAGCCATAGCATCGCCACTAACACCACTACTACCGCCGAGGCCGCTAGCACCACTGGCACCAGATACTTTGATTGTGCGCCTGTCATTAATTTTCTCCTGATACAGTTAATTGGTTAAAATTAACGATTGATAAAGCCACATCGGTAATAGTAATCGTCGCATCGTGGTTAACGTCTTCGCTTAACCCCAGTGCTCCCGGCACCACAAAATCAGTGTAGCGGGACAGAATCGCTCCGATATCCTCAATCGTCAAAGTATTGGATTGATTAACGTCAGCCGCCGCTAATTCCTGATTGCTCCAATTTTGAGTGGTGGTTCCCGTGGTAATAGTGACGTTGTCAAAACATCGCGCTAGGTGAGACTTACCTTTCAGGCAGATCCGATAAGTTCCTGAAGGAATTGAACTAGTCAGCCCTTGGTAAACGCCGCTGGGGCTGGTGGTGGCACTGACGTCCGAACTAGTAACCGTAGTTGTCCCTTGTTTAGCAGTTACAGTCAGAGTCTGGTTGTCTACCTGGGTAGTGATTCCTTGGAGCCTAATTTGAAATGACAGTTGGCCACCACTAGGCGGCGTTGGCGTGGGTGAAGGTGGAGGTGGCACCGTCGATATTGGCGTTGGTGAGGGTGAGGGAGTAGGCGTTGGCGTCGGAGTAGGAGTAGGCGTTGGCGTCGGGGTGGGAGTAGGTGTAGGAGTAGGAGTTGGTGTAGGAGTAGGTGGCGGCGGGGTGGGAGTAGCTAAAGAAGCTACAGTCACTGTCACCGGGCTTAAAGGAGGATTAAATTCCTGATCATTACGGTTAATAATTTGCGTTTGGGTAAAGGAAACAGTGCTTGAACCTTGTGCTGCCGAAGTAAAGGTGACATTAACCAAGGTGCCGCTGCCGTTTGGCCCATTGTTAGAAGCTAGAGCAAAAGCCCCAATCTGCACTGTGCCATTAATGTTATCCACTACGGGGTTTAAAGGCACCACCGTATTACCGGTTGATCCCAACCAGCCACCGTCGGCAAAAGAAGTGAACTGCAGGACCGCCGGATTAAAACTCATGGTAAAACCATAGGCGGTGATATTGGTTGCATTAGCAATATTAATGGCAAAGGTAGCCGGTTGGCCGGCGCCGGTCAGGTTAATTGTCGTCGGATTGGTCGACAGCGTTGGTGTAGTCTGGGCTTTAAGTTGCCGGACGAACAACAAACTAAATGCCGTCAATCCAATCAAAATAGTTAATATTAGTATTCGTTTCATCACTTATTTAATTACATTGTAAGTTAAACCGATTTGATGCCTGAGTGATATCGGTCAGATTGATGACGTTATCTTGGTTAAAGTCGTACAAAGCGTCCCAGTTAGCATCTCCCGGCCGCGACCCGAACCGATTGGAAATCCGGGTAATATCCGATAAATCAATGCGATTGTTGTCGACAAAGTCAATGTATTGGCACGATACGGACACTGTCATCGCTTGGCTGGTAAGCTGCCCTTTGACGTCCTGGGAGTAGGCGACCGCCGCAATTTGGGTATTGGCTTGGTTAAAGTTAAGCTGGCCGCTACCGATTTTATGCCGGACTCGTAAGGTTAGCGTGGCAATAATTCCCGTGCCGTTAGTCGAGGTCGGATAGCATTGGGGCGGGGGTGTCGCCTGGCATGGAGGCGTACCATCTCCTGGGTTTTGACCTAGATAACAGGGATCGCAGGCCACTCCGAGCGAAACGGTTGCCCGACCGACGGTATTGTCAATCGTCGCTGCCGCTAAAGTGGTAGAAGCTAAATTACCGTAGGGCGTCCCACTGCGGGCAAAGTATGGGCCGGGAGTCAAAGACACAATTTCAAACAGCGAGGGATCAACCGTCATTTCCAAAGTTATTCCTGCCACTCGATTGGTGTTGGTGTTCATGACGACATCGACGGTAAAGTTTTGGTCAAATTCA
>MHDE01000026.1:3118-21562 GCA_001803465.1 Microgenomates group bacterium RIFCSPHIGHO2_01_FULL_45_11
AAGTTCAGTGGAATAGCGCACTACTACCAACCCGGCTACCAGGCCCATCACCAACACCAGGGTTGCCAAAAGTGACCTTAAGGTTTTTTTAGGCACCCTTTTTAAAACTGGCGGCAGCCACCGTCTCGAAAAAACTGGGGCACGGAAAGGCCGGTTCAGCAAAGAACTGGCATTATTATTGGCTTGATGGACAGTTTGCATCTTTTTTGAATACTCGCCAACAAAGGCGAACTCCCCATAGCATGGCGAATTTTTTTTTCCTTGTCAATATGCACAATCAGTTATGCTCGAGTGGACGTAATCCTCATTCTCTGTTACAATTCCCTGGTTTAATGGAGTTATATGGCCAAGAAGAAAAAAGGACCCCGCCAATACTTTGGACTTAAGTGTTCTGTCTGTGGTTCGTTTAACTATCTGACGGAGCGCAATAAAGTTAACACCGAAGCTAAATTGCAGCTCAAAAAGTACTGTAAGACCTGCCGGAAGCATCAATTACACAAAGAAACCAGCAAACTTAAATAGCCTTAACTTCTACTTCTTCTTTACTAACCGTTGCTGATTAGAAATGATATTTGCCGCTCCCGAACTAAAAATCTTCGGTAATTTCTTCGCATAAGTGAGTGCCCGGCCCAAATAACCATGGTTAAGTAAGTAAATTAAGTGTTCCCTAGAGCTATTTACCTTAAAATCAAACCCCACTCCTTGTCGTAAAAATACCCGCTGCACATTTTCTTCCCATACCCCCCAGGGTTTCAAAAATAGTAAAAAACAGCCCGCCGCCGCCGCATCATAGGCCATATCTCCGGAGGGTTTACTGATAAACCCCTGTGCCCAGGGGAAAGCGTATTTAATCAGGTTATTGTTGGCATCAATAATCGAATCCTCAAATAAAATCCTAATCCGCGCCCCGGTATCATCCAAATTCCCGACGCGGATATTATTAGTAGCCGCAAAGTCCTCAAAAAAGTTGCGAAAATCCCGGTGCGTCCCTCCATACAGAAACAGCCGGATTTTTTCCGGCGGCGCCAAAAGCGGCCGAAACTGATCAAGTATTTCCCGAATTTCGTCTAGGTTTGTCCCCAAACCGCCGGTGGCTATTACTAAGCGCAGCGGTTCTTCCGCGATAAACTCCCGCTTAAGACTAGCCAGTTTAGTTATTCTCGGATCAACCGGCGAACCGGTCACCACCACCGCCTCATCGTCAATGTTTTTATCGAGTTCCTCCGCCAGTTTAATTAATTCTTTCTTGGTCCTATCGTCAAAAACCGCATAGCTAATCTTGGGCACTGGTAGGTTACTATCGTCTGTTTTTGACAACAGGCAGTCAAGGTATTGAGGCCTGACCTGGGGATCGGTCACTACCTGGAGTACTTGTTTGCCGGCTCGGGCCAAAATTGTCCCGGCCTCGTAATGGAGGCAAATAATCGGCTGCTCCGTCTTACCTGTCAAATAGAGGAGCGGTTCGATTATGGCTTCGCTCACCGGCAACTTGCTGCGAACGACAGTATCAATCTTATCTTTCAGCCACTTGAGCAGGTGGTAACGGGCGGTCAATTGCCCGGCCGTTTCGGTCAACTCAACTTTGCTCCAGTCTTTATAACTGACAAAGTTAGTCGGGTCGGTTAAATGGGTGGTATATTTAGTTAATTTTGCCTGCTGCCTGACTGCCTCGGCCATCGAATAGTGGGCTCGCGAAAACACCACGTCGGAAGCGGTATGCACCAAACTCCGGTATTTATCCGCCAGCTCCTTGCGAAACGTCGCCGACACCGTCACAATCGGCACTTCTACCTCTTGCATCAAATGCCGCTCTTGGTGCAGGGCGTTTTGTAAATCTAACTGTTCCGGAGGTAGGGTATGGACGTCTCGCAAGTTAACTGTATCCATACTCTTAGTATAACAACTGCTGGGAAAAGAGTATCCCGGCTAAATTGACAGGCATAATCATTAGCCGGGGATAGGGCTGACCGTCATTAAGGCAACAGAAAACTCAACACCGCCGACACCACCGGCCCGATCAGAGAAGCTATAGGAGAGGTACCTCGATTGAAGGGAAGAATTAAAAATAAAAGAATCAAAGTGCCATATTGAGTCAATACCCGCTCGACTTCATCAGCCCACTCTCTGGGCAAAAGTCCCACCAAGATTTTTCCGCCATCTAAAGGATGAATCGGTATCAGGTTAAAAATGGCTAAGACCACGTTTAAGAGGATTAGGGGAGTGGCCACTAGGCCAATTACTCCCATCGCCAAGGTGGGAAAGCCAGTACTCAAGCGAATCAATAGCGCCAATATTATTGCCACCAGTAAATTACTCACCGGCCCGGCCAGAGAAATTAAGGCCGCATCCCGGCGGGGATTAGCCAAATTATAGGGGTCAAACGGGACTGGTTTGGCCCAGCCAAAAGGAATTACCGGCGCTCCAAATGCCCTCATAATCACGGTTATAAGAAGCATGGTGGTTCCCACTTGGTCGTAATGCTTAATAGGGTTTAAGGACAATCTGCCTAATAGTTTTGGCGTCGGATCACCTAAGCGCGTCGCCACCAAGGCGTGGGAAAATTCGTGGACAGTAATAGCCACGGTAATTGCCAAAAGCCAGAAAAGAAGACCCAAGATAAGAGTCATATGATTTTAAAATAATCAAAAACAAATTATTCTAATTACCTAATTAACCTAATTTAAGTTAATTTCGTTCTATTTTACTAGAAAGTCTTCGGAAAATCGTGTTGAAAATTAAATTCAATTCTTTTGCTTCTTGCCAAATGGGACGGGCTTGATTTCTTGCTGACGGCACCGCGCCCACCATCATCCGGATAAAATGCTTGACTTCTCTTGACTCCTTCTTACAAATTCCAATTTTGTGACGAAAATCATATTTGCTTTCCGCGTCATCTGCTTCACAATAGTTGGCGCCAACACTGGTGGCCGCTTTAACTAGTTGAATAATTAGAGGTTTTGTTATTGGAGTAACTGGTAATTTTTTACAAAAACTGATGACAGTCTCACCGAACTTAGCTGTACGTTCTTCCAGATTGTATTTTTGACTCTTCGTATTCTTAGCCATTGTTTTAAATTAGTCATTAGGTCAATTAGATCAATTAGATCAATTTACACAATAACATTTATCTGGTAATATACACCAATAGCAATAAGAACAATAGGATGATCTATGTCTTTTCGTTGTGATAACTGCGGCCGGGGAACGGACTATGGCAATCTCGTTTCCCACGCCAAAAACAGAGTTAAGACCAGAAGAAAACCCAATCTTCACCGGGTCAGAGTCGTCGTGGCCGGCAAAATTATCAAGCGGTTGTTATGCAGCCGCTGCATCCGCCGCGCCATCCGACCCCATAAAGTCAAACTAACCGCCGACAAATCCTCACCAAGTGCTATGGCATTGCAAAAACAGGAGAACTATGTCAGTTAAATTAACTGTCGAGCAGCTCGCTATTGTTCAAAAAATCAATAATCTTCAAGGTAGCTGCGAAGACGGACTGTGTGCATCTTTCGATCCCTGCGAAGCCGCTACCCAAGCTGCGTCGGAGCTACTTGCGGTAGGAGTTTTAGAACTTGATCTAGACCAATACTCCCACTGCCACTGTTTACAGGATATTAGATTGTTACTTTCAGACTTTCAGGGTTAGTCTAAGAGAAACCAACACTCACGAAGCGGAATTATCAAGACGCTTCGGTTCGGGAGTAATTTCCAATCCCGGATTGGTATTCTCAAGACAAACCGGGATTGGAAATTACCTAATAAGGTATGGCACCTCGTGTTTATACTTAGTTGCCTCTACTTGGTGCAACACCTTTTCAACCACTGATTTCCTGTATCCGGCTTTAACCATCTCACTCACCGTTTTACCCCCTTTATATAAATAGAGTATCGGGTCAGCTTCTTCATAGCTAAATCCCAGCTCGTTGGCGTCGGTTTGCCCGGGCCATAGACCAGCAGCAGGCGGCTTATTCATTATCTCCTTTGGCATTCCTAAAAACTTGGCCAATTGCCTCACTTGAGTTTTAAATAAGTGCCGAATCGGTTCAATATCACTGGCCTCATCGCCAAACCGGGTGTAGTAGCCCAACAAGTGTTCGGACATATTCTCCGTTCCCACCACCAAGGCGTCATGTTTTTTGGCTTGGTCATAAAGCACCATCATTCTCACTCGGGCGGCAATATTAGCCAGCCGCAGTCGGTTGAACTCGGCAATTTTAGCATTAAGATTTTTTCTATTGACAGTCCCTTTAGAAAGATGGCTGGTTTGAGTCGCCTGCTTGTTTTCTCCTTCTTGACTCGAATAATGTTTAATAATCCGCCATGCCTTCTGAATTATCGCTCCGATCGCTATCAACCGTAAGTTATCAGTTGGTAATTGTGCCAATTGTTTTAATTCTTGGACGTCATGCCAATTACTTTGATCCGAGTTTTTTGCCGGCAAATAATAGGCCAAAACTTTGGTAGGTGACAAAGCTTTCACTGTCAAAAGAAATGCTGTCGCCGAATCCAAGCCGCCCGACAAAGCAATTACCGCCAGGTTTTTATTAACTTTGGCAAAAGATGACCGAATAAACTTGGCTATTCGTTCGGTTTCTTTCTCTGGATGGATGGGAGTCAGAGATCTCATAATTATCGTCAAACCATTCAAGCTATTACCATCACCAATTCGTTAATAGTTCTACTTTAATATTATAAGCGTAGCTTGTAACATCGGCCAGGCTTTCAGCTTGGCGTAGATATTATAGTGTACTTCTCCCTTAGGAATTGTCATAAAGTTGAATCGAATTTATATAATTAGCAACAGCTTTAGGAACTAACTTGGCAATCGATAAATGTTGTTGTAGTCGCTCGCGAATTATGGTTGAGGACAAATTAGTCACCACCTGCGTCGGAGATTGTAACAGCGTCATATTCGGATAGGTGATAGAGTTGTGGGAGCCGGAGCGAGGATAAACATAAAAGGGGAGAAGCTTAAGCAACTCTTGGTAGTGGCCCCATTTGGTAAAGGTCGGCAATTGGTCGCTACCCATCAAAAACGAGAATGTTTTTCCTGGATACATTTTGTATAGGATATTAACTGTTTCAAGGGTTTCACCCGATAATCTTTTATCACACTCAATTGTCTCCAACCGCGTTCTTTTTTTAACACCATCGGCTAGCTCAGCAATCAATAACTCCGCCATCGCCAACCGATCAGACGCCGGCGCCAATTCTTTTTGGAAAGTGTGTTTAAAAGCCGGCAGTAACCACAGCTCATCAATTTTCCCTATCAGCTCAAACGCTTGTTCAATCACCAATAGATGTCCGAGGTGCGGCGGATTAAACGACCCGCCGAATAAAACAATCTGCATAATAATAGTAGTATATAAGATTTACCACTAACAGTCGCCTAACGTTGACAACAGTAGTATTGTATTAATCAGCAATCTTAAATATAAATATAAAATAGTTAGCCAGAATGACCATTGATGTGGAAAAGTTCGAAGGCATGCCCTGGTTCTATGTAGACCGGGCCATAGCTCAACTTGACGATAATCTTCCCGACAATATGATAGTCGAAGCTACTTTCAGTCGCGTTGAGGGGTTACTGGGTGGCGAACAAAGGGATTTGAATTTGGATAATCCCTACCTTCTAGCCCAAAGGTTGGCAGGCGGTGATCTTAGACAACAGTTACAAGATCAAAGATTTCCTTCTAGCTCTGAAGCTCTTATTTCCTCGATTCTGAATTTAGCCCTCACTTTGTATCAGACCGATCCTAAGCGCTAATTAAATTCTTAATCTGATTAAATCTTGCCGCTTGTTGGCCTTCAATCTGTACTCGGTTGAGTTTCAACTTTCCTCCCTCAATCTGTACCGCCAAAATTCTTAACCGTTTCTGTCCTTTTTTAGTTTCTACCACCGTCCAGAGGTAAGGATAGCCGTATAAAGCCCGCACCGCCCGCTCAATCAACTTGACCAAAAAGTCATTTACTGGCTCAATTCCCGCCTGACTAATAGAGTCATCGATTAAGTAATTTAACAGCTGATTATTGGTAAAATCTTGAATCGTCAACCCACCCCGTCGGGCTTTAACAATAGTTAGCCAGTCTATAAATCCGTCGTGTCTGGCCAGTCGCCGGGCATACCGAGTCGGGGACAGCCTCGGCTGCACCTTACCTTTTAAATGTTGGACCTCTAAAAGGGGGAGGATTTCGGCAGTCAGCTCACCTCCCGTTTGGTACAGTTTTTCGTATAAGCTCTCCCGGGTATCATTGGGTGCGATCGCAAAGCTTCGTTGGCCAATGATCGGCCCGGCGTCAAACCTTTCCGTCATCCGTATCAAACTTACCCCCGTTTCCGCCTCTCCCGTCAAAATCGCCCATTCAGCCGGATTAGTGCCTCGGTATTTTGGCAAGAGCGATTGGTGCAGGTTATAAGCGCCAAGACGGGGATACTCAAGCCAGATTTTTGGGAGTTTATTCCGATAGCCGGCCACGACAAACAAATCAACCTTCGTATTAAAGGAAGAGACAAGTTGTCGTAATGACGCTGAATCTAAAGTTTGGGGAGTAACAACCGGCAACCGCTGTCTTTCTGCCCATTCGTGAATGTGGGTTTTAGTCAAAACCTTCTTTCTTCCCGCCGGCTGTGGCGGTGTCGTTACCACGCCGACAACCTTAATTGAGTCATTCTTGACCAATGCTTCCGCTACCAAGGTAGAATAATGCTGAAACGACCCCAAAAAAACAACCGACACCCTTTTCATGGTAAAATTAGCAGCCGCTCGGAAATAGTTAACTTTCAATAATTATACTCTTGCCTATGAGCGAAATTTTCTTTAGAAAAGTTAGCGGCCCTTGGGAAGATCCTAATAAAGGTATCGGCGCCGGCTATCTTGAAGGCTATGTGCTTTCGGTTGCCGGTCGGCCGCTTACTCCAGAAGAATTAGCCAGTGTGCAACAGGACATTATTGACGAAATCGCTCACGCCCAAGCCCTCCCTGGGCCGGTTGACTATGGAGCCTGGGTACAAGATCATCCTGACGGTAATCAAAGAGTTGTCGGTTTTGGCACCAGACCGCTTAGTCCTATTACCGGCGCACAAATGCGCCAAGCCGCCAGCGTTGTCGGACCGGAAAGAATGTTTTCCATGGATCAGTATCTAGCCCAATTAGGAAGCAGGTTTCCCCAGGCACTCTTTGTCTTTACCGATGAGGGACCTAAAATCCTGCCTTAAATGACAACCTTCAGGCTTCTTCTGCCAATTTAAGTAGCGCTTCCCAAACTGATTCTTTCGTAAACGGCAAAGTTACTCCACCAGTTTCGTCAATCCACTCTTGGGCTTGCCGGCAAAACTCCTCCCGTGTCAAATCATGCCTTGGCCCCCAGCCGTCTTTACTCGGAAAAAGATGACTAATATCGTACCAGTGAATTTGTTCTCCCGGTTTATACGATCTGCCCCACCGTTGATCGGCAGTCTTTCCCGCTATATCCGGCGCCCACGGTTCAGCCTCACCCGGGGCAAAAGTGTTCGCCTCCACCCTAACCTTCGCCAAATATTCACGCACAACCGCCCCAGCCGCAAACGCCTCTGCCTCCAGCTGACGCAATTTTGGTCTGGTTACATTATCAAAACGAGCCTCGGCTGCTGCCGTTACTTGTCGATAAGTCGGTCTCTTGGCTATCGAGTTTACTAGTTCTTCAAAATGTCCAGGGTCAACTCCGCCGGGTGCCGACGGTAGCCCTATCGCTAAAGCGTCAATAATTGCTTGCCCGAGTGACTCTAGCGTTACCCCTTCTGGCAAACCATTCAAATCAAACGCGTATTGTCGGGATGGATCAGCATCTTTGGATTTAGACACAAGTCTTTTATGAATCAAACCCTTTCCCGCTGCAAGAGTCAAAGTTGCAGCCATGAGCTACAATAACAATAGTATGAGTCGCCTGCTGTCCACCGAGTCCACCGAAGCCGCCAGAGCCCACCAGGCTAAACTAGATCAAGTCTTTAGCCAGTTAGCTCAAGCTTTACCCGAACTTCTTGGCTACATGGCGCTAGGGGAAATTGCCGTTCAAACCCATCGACCCCCAGAAAATCAGCGCCATCCCTCCACTCAAGCATCAATTGTTGCCAAGGCTACCGTTACCCACCCTCTGTTTCACCGCTACGAACCCGGTTTTAGAGGCCAACAGGTAGCCGAAACTAGGCAGGGTACAACAGTTGCCGGCTTCGGAGAATTCAGTTCCGGGGAAAGTTTGGTTTCTGGTTTTGTCGGCAATAACATCCCTCGATACGATCACTTGCCACAGGTTCAAACGGGCGATCCTCGCTTATGGGAAGATTTAACATCCCAGCCGCCACATCGGGTCGTCACTCAATCACCTCTTCCGGCCGGCCCCATTACCCCTCACGACAAAATCACCCACGCCCTTCATCGGGAAATTAATGACAATTTTGCCAATGACCCCGTCGGCCTTCGGCTCTGGCAACTTGAACAAGCACTGATGGGCATGAAGCCTCAAAGTAGCGAATACACTCGTTTGGTCGCCCAAGTGGCCGAAATTCAAAGCCGCTTTTTCCCACCGCAGCACGAACTCATCGACGACGACATTCCCTTTTAAAAACAACCCCGAAAACAAAAAAACAACTCTGAGGGTTGATTTTGACCCCGAGGTTATATCAGGATTCAACCCCCGGGGTTATCTGTTATCTGAATTAGTGATGCAACAACTTTTCTGTCAAATAAGCATTAACGATAAATTGTTCTTCGATGAGCCACCCGCAAAACCGTTACTTCTTTTCTGGCTCGGTCAACGCCATAAATTGCCCGATAACTGCCGACGCGGAGTCGGTAATTATTTTGGCCAGTAAGTTTTTTGCTGTTGGGAGGGAAGGGATTGAGAGCTAAATCTTTAAGATTATTTACCAGCATTCGAGCCAAAGTGTCCGGAAGTTTATCAAGCTCTTTTTCCGCCTTTTTCGTCAAAAACACTTTCATGCTCTTTTCTTTGACCAGCGCTTGCGAATGTAGTCAGACAAAAGCACTCTCGGCTCACCCCGGGCTTTCTCCGCTTCCCGCGCATCCGTCAAATCTACTACCGCTTCCTCCAAGGCAGTAAAGTATTTATGGTCAACCAATACTGCTTTGGGTTTGGACCGTTGAGCAATAACAATCGGTTCTTTCTGGGAAGCGAGGCGGTTTATTAGCCGAGTGGTTTGCTGTTTCAAAGTTGAAATTGACACAATGTTCATGGTATTCCCAATGTACCATTTAAAAGACCACTTGTAAAGCTATCTGAAGTAATTTTAATCCGAATGGTGGGCGCTTGCTTTCTTGTCTTTGTTGGCAGCAGCCGGGGCCCAGACGGGCCCCGACGATGCCAGAATATTCAGTTGTAAAACTAAGTGACCACTCCGCAGATCGCGCGGTTCCGCGGAGGGGGGAAGTTGACTTATGGGGATGGGGATATTACTGCCTGGGCAGCTGTAAGTGCGTCTTGATCGGACGCACCCCCTTCCCAGGCATCCCGATAGGCCTCAAGAATTTCTGGGGCCTTAGCTGGATTTTCTGCCATCCATTGAAGCACCTCGGGTAGTGGGTCTTTTGCAATAAACCCCGCGCCGCAGGTTTCAGCTCCAAGTGGAAATTGGTCGATCACATCATGGTTGTCGGTAGGATTGAATAGTATTGCATTATTAACGACGAACCACGATGGATCATCGAAATATCTGATCCGGTTGCCCAGTTTCAGATAGGCAACCGCACCTGTCGGGAGTGAAATTTGACGTCCATTCTTTTCAACCCACACTTGTATATAGTCGCTGGCATAGTAGAGCAAAAAGCGGTTTGGGTCTTTGTTAATTGACCCAGCGGTGAAGGGGATCGACTTTCCCACACCCTGCCCATTTTTCTGTGCGCGAAGGATATAGTCAGGACAGGCCACCCTTCCATTGTTTATCCCAGGAAGATAAACGTAATGGAACGGGTTGGCGAAGCTGGAACTCCAATCCCTGTCACGACCGATCTTTTGGCTACCGATTACCTGCTTTTGATAATAGTACACTTGCAGATAGTAGAGTTCGCCATAAGGCCCCCTTGGAATTGACCAGGCAAAATCCTGAACCGGTTGGCCATCCACCAGCGGGTGGGACGTGATCAAAGCTGGTGCGAAGTCAAATATTATTGGTCCTGACCACCCGTTTTTTCGGATTACCCAGCGGGTATATAACTCGCTGGTATCAGTAGCGTCGTCTGGGAGCCAACCACCATAGACGCGGCCTTTGATTACATTTCCACACAGAATTACCCAGATCCTCGCAGGATCACTGTTTTGGTCCAGGTTGCCTGCTGGGGTTGTCCACGTTGGCGGCGGCGGTGTTGGGCAAACATCAGTGGCAAAGGTTGGAATATTGGATTGCGCCAGGGCCGGCACCACGATCGCCGCCAGCACGAGGGCCACAACTATGACCGCCACTATGATAAAGAATCTTAAAACTTTTTTGGCTTTCACGGTTTTTCTCCTTTTATCTGCCATCGCCCCGGTGTTGGGGCAGATGGATTTTGGGTTGAGGGGGTTGGTGGAGTGGCGTTTCCGCGCGTTTGCGCTCTACCGCCACCCGGCGCTGGGCATCTTGTTCGAGAAGCCGAGGATCAAATTGACCCTCAACTTCATCCAAGACCAACGCCTCCTGAAGCGTTTTTAAAACTTCAGGATTAAAATAAAACATTTTATAATCCTCCTTTTTTCTAGCTCCGGGAACCGCTCCCTAGATGCCGGTCATTCGCAAACTGTTAGTTGTTTGTTGATTGTTCGCTTGCGTCCAACCCGCATCCAGGGAAGGGGAGCTAGGGGAAAACCATGAAGCCCTATAATTGCCCACCATTCGGATTTTAAAGAGCGGGGGACAGTCCCACCAAAATTTGCTTTCGCCGCCAACGCGCTTTGACGCTTGGGCAAAAGCAGAACAAGTAGATTATACTATAGGGTTCAAAAAAAGGAAAAAACACCAGAAGTTGAACGGTGACTAATCACCAGTTCACGACCAAACCCCGTCAACATTAACCAGTTTCGTCCGGCGTTTTGAACGATTGTAAAAAACTAGCCAGCAGCTCTGGAGATGGTTCCCATCTGCCGTCCTGATCAAATAAGACTCTTTCGCCTCCCTCGGTAAGGTGAGAAATCCGTCCACCCTCCTTATCGATTAAAGCTGCATTTCCCAAATAGAAGCGTGTTGCCTCGCAAACTACACCAGAAACAGAAAGACCACTGATTTCTGCATAAGCTTCAGCCACATCCAGCAACTTACGAGGTAAACTAAAAGTAGTTCTGACAAATTTAGTCATGAGGGTATTGTACTCTAATTATGCAAGTTTCTAAAAATCTGCTACCAATTCAACCTCCGAGGTTGCAGGTTTGCAGTAACCAAGACTAAGGGCTACAAAGGTTGTTTGAGGCGGGTAAGGTAGCGGGTTTAGACGAAGCTTGGACAGAAACAACCCTCTTGTTTATGAGAAAATCAATCAGCGCTCTAGCGGGCAAATCACCAGCTTCAAGCACTGGTACCTCACTAAACCAGGGAGAGGTAGGTAAACCAAAATGATGTGCTACTTGTTGATCAGGCGTTAAGTTCACAAAAAACCTGCCTTTAGGCAGGAGTAATACGGCTTAGTATAGCAACAAATCACCGAAATTCAATAATATTGAAGACCGAGGAATTATTCAGCGTCTAAGATCGCTTGCAGGGAATCAAACATTAACTTCAGGTGAGGATTGGTCTTATTAACATAGCTGTAAGGGGCGCCAGCCTCATTTAGCCAGTATTCCACTGAATCTGGAGCCAGTTTAAATAACCTTGAAGCCAGAGTTAGAGCCTGATCAGCCGACAAACCCCGCGGCACAGTGGCCGGGTGCAGCGCTTGCCCAATGCCAAAATCATGGCCTAACTTACTCCATCTAAAATATTCAGAAATGACTCGAGCCGTCTCTGGTGACAACCCGTCCATCAGTCTCTCGTCAACCACTCTCACATCTGGTGAAGTCATAACCATATTATATCAATTTTTGTCAATAAACTGCTCCGGCCTAAAGGTCGAAGTATTCCCCTGACGGGGAAGCAGTATATCTACGCCAAGTCAGACTTGGCCGATGTTACTACCTAATGATCTTTCTGGCTTTCATCTCTGGCCTAAAGGCCAGAGTTTTCAGCCAGACGTGAATAAATTAGGAAAGATGTAATTATTCCGGCTACCGATTTCAACCTATGAGGTTGCCAGACTGACCACTAAGAACTGATAGCCAAAACTGATAACTAATTCAACTAGCGGTAAATTTCCCTCCGGTGGCCAATCCGCAGGACGAAGACTACTTTGTCTTCCTCATAGACGTCGTAGAGGACTCGGTAATCACCAATTCGCAACCGAAACTGGGCAATGCGTCGACCAATAAGCGGCTTGAATTGTGGCGGTCGGGGAGTCGTTTCCAAGGAAAGTATTGAGGCAGTTACTTTAGACCGGGCATCGGCAGATAATTTTTTAAAATCTCGTTGAGCCCGGGAGGAGATGAGAATTCGATAGTTACTCATCAACTTGCTTCAAAAAACCCCGAAAATCAGTGGTTTTACCCCGGCGGTACTCGCGCCGCGCCGTCTCAATTTCTTTCAAAAGTGTAGGCGAGTTGAGCTCTAAGAGAATATCCTCAATCGTCTTATACTCCTCAAAAGACAAAGCCACCAACGCCGGTTTATTACGGTTGGTCACTAAATAATGCCCACCCACCTCTCGGATTTTCCGGGCAATTTCTGGCAATTTAGTCTGGAACTCCTTAATCCCAAACACATCTTGAATCATAGCTGTCCTAAATAGTAGTGCCTTAAAGGTACTCTAAACGGAGTACTTTGTCAAGGTAAAAAATCCTCTCCAAATCAAATCCCGACGTTGCTAGCGGTAACCACCTCCGAGGCCGAAGGTCTGTTGAAGATCTGCCTTTCCCGCCTAGGATCGGGTAAGCCAAATTTATCCATCATTAGCCAATGCTTTTAGAAACGCCAATACAGCTGGAGTAGGGTATTCTGCTTGAGTGAGAACAGCTAGCTCTCGACTAATTTCTTCAGGCGTCATCTGACTAGCCATCGTTTCCCCAGTTGATATTCCCGCTCTTAAAGTCTTACTGAAGACTTGAGTTATATCAGAGTACGCTGCCACTACTTCGGCTGGACCACTCGACCAATTATCAATGTAAGCTTGGGCTTTACTCACCGCTCGACCATTCCTTCTTCCTTTTTCTATTTTCTCTGCCCGCGTCGTTAATTGTGTTAAGAAACTGTCAAAATCACCCATCTGCTCGCGCTCGTACAACACTTGCTCCAACTCCACTCTGAATTGCTCCTGCATAGCATCATAATCATACTTTGCTTGGTCGAGCTCTGCCTTATGGGCCTCATCCTTTATTGTCGGAACGTTGACGAGTAATTGCAGAATTACCTCATCGGGAGTGCTCTCGTCAAAAAACTGCCTGACAAATTGCAATTGTTGTGCCAGTCGTTCCGCATATATTTCCCTAGGTGTGGTCATAAGCCTTCTTTCAAAGTTCTTGTCTAACTACTCCCCGTTAGGCAAGGCCATTTTATCGAACAATCGCTGCCGATCGCCGTCATACTGCCCCATTGCTTCTTGCAAGCCGTCCAGCCCCCGCTTAACTTCAGGAGGAACATTTCCTTCCTCGTCCAATAGGTAGGCGGAGTTCAAAGCCAAAACTCGTAGCCGCAACTCTAAATCCTCTTTTCTTTGTTGCAGCCCCCTAATGGCAGGACCAAAATCAATCTCGCCGTCAGGCATCACCACCACCGGCAATTGGGCAACAATCGGGTCAGGCAGCAACTCCATCACCCGGTTCGGCCGGATCGCTGGTTTTAATCCGCCTTCAGCTTTCCGTCTTGCTTCTGTGGTCATTTGATGAAGCTCATTTACCTCACGGGCTAAACCAGCCAATTGAGAAATGCCCGCCACTGTCAGTTCAGCATCCCTCACTAGAAAGGTGGCGATCGGAAGATCCCTCTCTAACGTTCTCATTATCACCTTGCCGCCCGGACCTTCCTTAGCCCAGTTATTAATCGAAGCTTGAAACCATGGACCACCCACTGCCCTAACTTTATCTACATAATTTACCGTGCCAGGAAAGAGAATTATACCGCTCCTACCACCATTAAGAGAAGTTAACGGAAAGTTCATAATGTCTTCAGTGAGTCTGGCTATGTCTCTGACGTGGATGGAGCTTGGAGACAGCGTCCAAATTTTTCTGGCATAATCCTGACGTTCTGACTTTTGCAGCATCGAAAAATAACTAAAAGTATCAACGGCAAACCAATTTTTAGGCGGTATCTGTTTTAGTCTTTCCAAGTTTCGCGTCAACTGACCGTGTTGAACGTCAAGTTTATTGCCAGTATCGGCTAACACTATATCCGACACTCTGCCGTACACCGCTTCCCAGAGAATCTGACGCAAGGCGTCAGGATCAGTCACGCCTGTACCCATCCTGGTCAAAATGTTTTGGGCAAGTAACCGTTCTTCTTCAGTGGAGTAATCAGGATCATGATCACGAAAGCCTTGGTGTAGCTGGTAAGTGAGCTGGCGAGATTCCCTGTCAATTTGCTTATCTAACGCCGACGGCGTAGTTAAGCCTTTCGGTATGGCTCGACTCCATACCTTAGCTATGTCGGTAAAAAGTTCAATGAGGTTTGGTTGAAAAGGAGCTTGGGTATTGCCTTCCTGACCAACTTTTTCTAGCGACCAGTTAAAGGCGTTAATAATTTTTTGCTGGGTTTCATCGACTTTACTTAATTCTCTACCAGGAGGTACTTGAGTCGCTTTTTTTGCTACCAAAATTCGAAGGGCTGATTCTAAAAGACTTGCATCTTCCTCGATTCTCGCCGGCACATTAGGATTCCCTTGGTAGTATTCGGTTACTTTCCGTGACGGCGGTTGACGTTTGGCCAAAGCCGCCACGCCCAGTAATGCCAACTGATTCGCATCCAAGCTACCCAAACCAGCGGGTTGCTGATTATCAACTCCCCTCGCCCAATCATTAAAACCTTCACGGAAATTAAAAGACATAATTACTCACCCTGATCCCTTGGATCCCTAAATTGGCCTTCAATTATTTCATTATCAGGAGGGGTGGTTTGATCCGATGATTGACTTCCTCCCCTTCTTCCCATCTCCATTTCTACCCAGCCTATAAAGGCATGAGCGACTTTATTCGCGACACTCGCGCCCTTTTTCGCTCCCTCCGTCGTGTAATGACCAGCCTGACTGGCGCCGTGACGTACTCTTGTCGCCGTGTCTTTGACGCCTTGCACTTCCTCACCAAAGTTGATGAACGGCGGTATATCCGGAGCGTTGCCGCTGGCCCATTGGGCAAAACCCTCACGAAATTCCCGCCCCAATTCCGCACCCAGGGCAGTACCAATTTCAGTAGTTGTCTGTTGAACAGATTGTGCCAGCGCCGCTCTAAACCCCTTGGGCTTTTGGGCTTCTACCATTTGCAGAGCTTGTTTTATTCCCGCTTGCCGGCCAACTTCTAACAGCACTTCGGGAGGAATTTGAGGTTGAGGTGCTCCACCAGTTCCATGTTTCAAATAATCTTCAGGTTTCATAATTACTCCTTTAGTAAACGTTTGTAATGATTTAGATTTATGTATTGTACTAAATAATGCAAGTTGCAGTTCAAGCAAAAACTCACTCCCTCTGTTCGTTTAGTATGTTCGACCACGCTAACATAACCAACGCTTCCATCGACGTACAATAATCGAGCGGAGCAGTTTGTGAAACCTTATCGTAAAGTCTTCGGACAAGCATATCCTGATGCTCCAAATAAGCCCTATGTTGTAAATATCCAAAAATTATATCCCAATCGAAATCATTTCTCTCCCGTCTAGTTAACTCAGCTATGACACTTTTTCTTTCAGACTGAACCGCAGTCGGACCAGGAATTCTTAAACCAATATCGGCTGCTAAATCTAAGGCATAATCTAGAATTGTCTTCCCCGGACGCCCATGGTATCGCGTGTAAGCATCTATGGTACCCAGTAAAGCTTGAAAATCCTCTGTTTCCAAACCTAGCTGGGATTGAATCAGAGTGAGTAAGTCATTTTCTTGAGTCATATTTTTTTACTAATATAAATAAATAAGTCGTCTGTATTGTACTAAATAATGCAAGTGGCCATATTGTACAAATTTTTATGGCTTTGTAAATAACCCGCGCCGCGCCATCTGCTCAATAATTCCCAAAGGGAAAAATTTCAACGCAGACGGCGCGGGCGGGAATAGTGAACGAAGGATTTTAAGGTTCTGAAACCAGCGCCGCCCCAGTTGGGCGAACTAAGCTCACTCCCTTTCGGAAGCGGCGCTGTGGTCGGCAACCACGCTATGGGCCCAGATACTGCCCGAGGGTCACGGCGTGGATCCAGCCCTCCGGCCACTCGGAAGTGGCCGCGACTCGAGCCCTCTGGCATATGCCAGCCTCGCAGTAACCATCCCCTGGATTGAATTCCAGGACGGTTACCGTGCTCCCGTTTGGGATTTCGGCCAGCAGGTCAGAATCACCGCCAGGACCGGCCCGCAGGTCAGCCGTTCCTGATTCGTGTTGAATCAGGTAGCGGCCCAGCTGCAGAGCTGCAGCGGCTGCGGGCGTGGGGGTGGAGCCGGGTAGCGGGGTGGCTGTGGGTGCGATCGTAGCCACGGTGGGCACGGGCGTACCACCTGACTGGATTCGTTGCTCCACAGCCTCGTAGCCGGACCTATTCGCATCAAATGCGTTCAACGCGAAGGCCGGATAAAACTGACCCGCCCAAACTGCAAGCCAGATTAGACCGGCCAGCCCCAGCAAGCCAATCCCCACAAATAAAACCGTGAAGATTAGCTTGAAAAAGGCCGCCGCCCCCAGATTCGTCATCCGATCCGCCCAACGAAAGACGGACTGGACGATCCTATACCCCACCCACAGCAAGAACAGGGTGAGGGCCCCCAAAGACAACAGGAAAAGCAACACTCCCTGGAGGTCTTTTAGTAGATTCGTGAAGAATTCAAGTAACAGGTCCATGAGATTCTCCTTTCTTGGACCATATCTCTTCATCTGCCTAAGATCGTCAGGGCAGAACTGGCTAGTCCAGTATCGTATGGTACTGGGTTGAGGCGCCAGCCACCAGGGCAAAAAGTTTTTGCCTCACCTCCTTTTTTTATCGATTCTTGTATTGCTCATACACTGATAAAACTTTATCAGCGTACGAGTAATCATTGGTTGCCGGCCCGTACCGCTTAAGTGCTTCTCGATACGAGCTGTAGCGCTCGTAATGAGCGCCCAGAATCCTGGTCCCGGTTTTGACATTTATCTCCGGGTCCAGGAGCTGCTTGATCGTTGGCCTACCGCGAAACACATGGCCGGTCCGACCGATCGCCCCGCAGAGTAAGGTCTTTGGCGTTAGGTCGCGGGGCATGATTTGCATCAAGCCCGTGGCGTCGCACCGCGACCGTGCCTTGGGGTTGCCATTTGACTCGACCTTGATGACCGCCGCCACCAGGGCGGGGTCGAGGCCGTTTTGAGTACTGTACTGCTCGATGAGTGAGCACCAGCGCCGTACAGCCTGCGGCACCTTTTCCGACAGCGAGCAGTCTGTCGGGGCCGGGGTTGAAACAGGAGGGATGGATGGTTCGAGGCCTTGGACACCGCGACTCAGCCACATTGCCGTGATGACGATGAAGGCTGTCGCGGCCAAGACGAAGAGCCAATGTTTAAATCGACGTTTCGGCGGCTTTTCGACGACAAAATAGCCGCCCACCTCTCTGATCCTTTTGGCGTAAAAGTACCGCCGCAGGATTAGGTTGCCAAGAAACGCCAATGCCACCACCGCGATTTGCCAATTATGGAGGGTGGTATCCTGTCGGACCCACACTCCAAAGCCATAGCGGATAAGAATCCGCAACGGCTCGCTGGCTATCACAGCGCCGACGATGATAAAGAACCACCAGCTCATGGCCTCTTTCAAGGCCTCGCTGATGGCCCGTCTAAGCACCGGCGCGTTGTCTGTCACCCACAACATGCCCTCGCCAACTGTTCCTGGCGCCAGCCAAGACAGCAAGGCTAAGACGATCAGTGGGAGTAGACAAACGAGTGCCACCAGACCCCAGTTAAACCGTTCCGGCAGAGGTTCCTCCGAAGGTATCTGGGTGGTGGTAACCGGAAGCTCTTTTTCCACCCACAGGGTGACGACGTCGCCCTCAATCCGCCACTTGAGGCGGACGGGGTAAGAAAGAGTGTTTGTCACCCTTACGTCCTTAGAGATGCACCTGTAGTTGGCTGACGGAATACATACTGTAGCCAACCATTTATTCGGCACTCCCGGGACGGGTGGGTGGGTTTTATCGTCACGGTCTACCTGCAAACCAGCCTCTCCCAACACGTAGCTGATCATCG
>MHDE01000027.1:0-13219 GCA_001803465.1 Microgenomates group bacterium RIFCSPHIGHO2_01_FULL_45_11
CGATTGGTCCGACGGAAGGAATTATTGGGTTGGGAAGGAGTGCTGCATGAGTATCCGAAGGTACGAAGGGGGATAGGGAAGCTGACGGGGGCAATTGTCCACCTGACGCATCGGGGCATTAATTGGTCGTTAGAGAAGACAATCGGTTATACCGACCAGGAAGCGGCACTTTACTTTAAGGCTGGTCACGGATCGGTTAGATGGTGGCATCTATTTTTAGCGCCGATTAAAGAATTTTGGTGGCGGGGGCTTGCGAAACTTGGTTTGTTTGAAGGGACGGAGGGAGTGATTACGGTGTTGTACCAAGCCTTTGATGCCTTTTTAGTGAAAGCAAAGATTTGGGAACTGCAAAAAGGTAAGAGCTGGAAACAGGTATATGAAGAGGTTGATGAGCGCTTGCGGCGGGAAGGTAAATACTGATGGCAACAAAAATTTTTGTGCCTCAAGAAGCTTCCGACTGGGATAATTATTGGCGTCAGGCAAATTTTAAGCAGGAGTTAGCTTACTGTGAGACTGACGGATTGTTGCCGATATTTAATCGTTTTCTTAATGAGAAACAGCGCATTTTAGAAGCAGGGTGCGGATTGGGAAAGTGGATAGTGTATTGGAGTAAGTGTGACTACAACATTGTCGGGGTGGATACTAATGGGCAGGCTCTGAGGCGATTAAAAAGGAGGTATCCAGAAGTAATGGTAACCATGGGAGACGTTAACCGATTGCCGGTTTTGAGCGAGATATTTGACGTTTATATTTCCTTGGGGGTAATTGAACATTTTAGGAAGGGGCCTGAAGTAGCTTTGGCCGAAGCTTTTCGGGTGTTGAAACCGGGAGGAACAGCAATTATTGAGGTGCCTATTGATAACATAATGCGGAAGTGGTGGCGCTTTTTAAGTGGTGGTATAAGGGTAGTGAAACTGCCGGCACGATGGATTGTTGATGGTTTAGGGCTTAGGGCCAAACGGAAAGTGGCGAATATGACTTTTTACGAATATCGGTATACGGCCAGCGAGTTGGCTGGATTTATTCGAGCAGCTGGTTTAGAACTAATGGAGTTATTGCCAAAAGACGACTTAGCCAAAGAGAAAAGCATTGGTTTGTGGTTAGATTTTCCTCGGCTACGAGCGTCAGGTGTGGCTGATTTTTCTCTCAAACCAATAGGACAGCTTATTAAACGTTGGTACGACCGGCTTGGCTGGCAATCGGTTTATAGCGCCTGCGTGGTAGGAGTGGCGCGTAAGCCAACTTAACTATGAACGTTGGTCTTTTTAGTCCGTATATTGGTGAGCATATGGGTGGAGGGGAACGGTACCTTTTGACCATCGCCGAGCATCTTTCGGTAAATCGTGATTGTCAGGTAGAGTTGATTTACTCTGCCGATTGTCGGATCGATAACTACCTAGATAACATACAGCTTTATGAAAGTAAATTTGGGCTAAACTTAGCGAAAATAAGAGGAAGGCGCGGTCCCTTTTCACCTCGATACTCGGCTTGGGATCGGTACCGATTCACGCGGAGTTATGACGCATTTTTATTTTTTACTGATGGAAGCATGTTTTTTGCCGGTTCGGCTCGTAATATTCTTCATATTCAGGTGCCGTTATCAACTCTTAGCTTTTCTTTGATTGATAGGTTGAAGTTAAAAAGTTGGCAAGTACGGGTAGCGAACTCGTATTTCACCAAGAGACAGGTTGAGCGGTGGTGGCGGACCCGGGTTGACTACGTTCATTGGGGGGCGGTTAATGCTGATGATTTCAAACCAGGAAAAAAAAGAAACCTTATTTTGCACGTCGGTCGATTTTTCAAAGGTCTTCATTGCAAGCGTCAAGACGTGTTAGTAGAAATGTTTAAAAAGTTAGTTAATCAAGGACTAAAGAATTGGCGGTTAGTGTTGGTGGGCACTGTTGATCCGGGGGCGGAAAGTCGGCAATATGCAGAGGCTGTGTCTCGGTCGGCGGCAGGATATCCGATCGAGATTAAGTATGAAACCTCGCTTCGTCAATTGAAAGAGTGGTATGCTTCGGCAAAAATCTATTGGCACGCCACGGGATATGGTATTGATGAAGAGTTGCATCCAGAACTGGTGGAACATTTGGGGTTATCGACTGTGGAAGCCATGAGTGCGGGAGCGGTACCAGTGGTAATAAGCAAAGGTGGGCAATCGGAAATCGTGAGCGACGGTGTTAACGGCTTTCTTTGGGAAAATGAGGTGGATGTTCGCAAGAAAACTCTTCGGTTAGTTACCGATGATAAACTTTGGGTTACTATGAGTCGACAAGCACAGCTGCGAGCGAAAGATTTTAGCAAAGACAAATTTCAACAGATGACGGACAAAATTTTTAATATCAATTTCTAATTATTCTAATTTCTAATGACTAATAAAATAAGTGTAGTGGTACCGAATTACAATGGAGAGGAGCTGTTAAGAAAACATTTGCCTAAAGTGATTGAGGCCGTTAGTGGAGCAGAGATTATCGTTGTTGATGACGCATCGACGGATGATAGTGTGGCGGTGTTACAAGAACAGTTTCCACAAGTGCACCTCATTCAACACACCAAAAATCAGCGATTTGCAGCAGCATGCAATACTGGAGTAGCGGCGGCCGAAGGGAAGATTGTGGTGCTTTTGAATAACGATGTTTCTCCGCAGAAAGATTTTTTGAAACACCTGTTGGTTCATTTTGATGACGAGAAGGTGTTTGCGGTGGGCTGTAAAGAAATTGAAAAAAGAGAAGGTACGATTATTGAAAGCGGTCGAAGTGAAGGGGCGTTTAGGCGGGGGTTTTTAGTACATTGGCGGGCAGAAGATCAAACAAAAACAACCACCTTGTGGGCAGCGGGCGGCAGCATGGCGGTGAGAAAGTCTCTGTGGCAAAAACTAGGGGGGATGGATACTCTATACCGTCCGGCTTATTGGGAAGATATTGACTTGTCGTATCGGGCGCTCAAACGAGGGTACAAAGTTTTGTTCGAGCCGAAAGCAGTAGTAGAACATAAACACGAGACTACTAATGTAGTAAGTTTAGGTAAGAGGGTAATGAAGATTTCGGCCTATAAAAATCAGATTTTGTTTGTGTGGAAAAATATCACTGACATTATGTTCATAATCCAACACTGTCTTTGGTTGCCGTATCATTTGTTGGTAACCAGTGTGAGAACGCATGGTGAATTTTTGTTAGGATTTTTGGCGGCGTTATATCGATTACCAATGGCGTTAAGGAGGCGTAAAAAAACATCGGCGAACATGTTATATTCAGACTCAGATATTTTAGGACGAAGCGAAAGATGAAGATAGTGATTCTTGCCGGCGGATTTGGTATAGGCTTGAGAGAAGTCTTTCATGGTCGTCCGAAACATTTGGCTCCAATTAACGGTAGACCTTTTCTTCACTACGTTATCAAGCTGTTGAGAAAAAACAGCCTGACCGACTTAGTGTTGGCGGTGGGATATCTTTCCAGCCAAATTATCGATGAGCTCGGCGATGGGAGCCGTTTTGGCGTTTCCATTACTTACTCAATAGACCGTCGTCCCTTGGGAACTGCTGGTTCCTTAAAAAATGCGCAGAAATATTTAGGAACAGATTTTTTAACTGTCAATGGGGATACGTATCTTGATATTGATTATCAACAGCTGATTGCTTTTCATCAAAAAAAACAGGCCGAGGTTACGTTGGTAGGAACCACCAAGTATAAAAACAAGGGATTAATGCTTAGAGTTAAGAACGAAAAACTGTTACGTTTAGCCAACGAGGGAGAACTTGCAAATGCCGGTGTTTATATATTTAGTCCAATGATATTTAAATTCATTGGGGCAGGAGAGAAAAGCTCGTTGGAGCAGGAAATCTTGCCATTGCTTCTCAAAAAGAAGAAACGGATTTTTGTCTTTAAAACGAATCGGGAATACTATGATATTGGTAGTCCGGAACACTATCAAGAAGCGCAACAAAGGTTGGGTATGCATGAAAGCTAAAGATAAGATTAAACGTCACCTGACAGAGAGCATTAAAGCCTATCAAGGTATGCTGGACCACTGCACGGAGGCGATTGAAAAAGGGGGACTGATGTTGGTGGATACATTTTACAAATACGGCGGGACGGTTTTTACCTTTGGCAACGGTGGTTCAGCGGCCGACGCTCAACATATTGCCGATGAACTCATGTGTATGCTTCGAGGTAACCATACGTTTGAAGTTCGTTTCCCGTTGTCGGCTCATGCGCTGACTACAGACACTTCGGTATTGACAGCCATCAGTAATGACATTGGTTTTGAATATATTTTTTCTCGGCAAATTGAAGCGTTGGCGACGCCCAATGATTTAGTCATTGGTATTAGTACTAGCGGCAATTCAAAAAACGTGGTTAAAGCACTTGAACTGGCCAAGAGTAGAGCAGTGAAAAGCATTGCCTTGACCGGAGGCAAGGGTGGAGAAATAGTCAAAAGGAATTTGGCCAACATTATTATTAACGTTCCGGCAACCGACGTTGGGATTATTCAACAAGGCCACGTGGCTGCTTTCCATAGTATGTGCGATATTATGGAGGAAATTTTGTTTGGAAAAAAGGGTTTAGAAGTCTCTGAATGAAAATTGTTTCCACTGCTCCAGTGCGACTGGATTTTAATGGAGGGGGTACTGACGTTAATCCATTTGCCGCTACCTTTGGCGGAACAGTAGTTAATGCTACCATCAATCGTGGTTATCGCGCGGTGTTGACTCCAAGAAGAGATACTCTCGTTGAAGTAATTGATAAAGAACGGCGGGTCTTTGACCTAAAAATCCCGCTTACGTACGGGGAGGATGTTCATTTCGATTTGATTCGAGCAATCTTGAATTATTTCAGAGACAAGATAGTTACTGGTTTTACCTTGATTATCCATTCAGATATCGAAGATAGTGCGGGTTTGGGATCGTCAGCTTGTTTTACGGTGACGGTTCTTGGTGCCATGTGTCAGTTTTTACCGAGATCTGTTTCTAAAGACGAGGTAGCGCGTTTGGCATTTGAGTTAGAGACCAAAGAGTTGGGTTGGGTAGGAGGAAAGCAGGATCAATGGTGTGCTGCTTATGGGGGCTTGAATCTCATGGAGTTTGGTCCTGGGGAGAGGGTGTCGGTTCGGTCGCTTAAGCTGGGGAAAATGGCGTATAAAAAATTTCAAAACTGGTTAATCGTTTTTTATACAGGAGGGAAAAGAAAATCGTCGGATCTTCAAATTCAACTGCAAAAAAACATGGAGGCAGAAGGTAGAATAGAGGCCTTTCAGAAGATGAAGCAGTTGGCTTGTGAGACGGCCCTGTCTTTGGAACAAGGGGATATTGAAGCCGTAGGTAACCTGATAGATCTGGGTTGGCAAGAAAAAAAACATTCAAATCCTTTGATAAGTAATGAGAGAATTGATGGCCTTTACTCTGCCGCCAGAAGACAGGGAGCTCTTGGAGGGCAACTTGCTGGTGCGGGCCAAGTAGGCTATCTTTTTTTTCTTTGTCCCCCTCAAAAACAGACAGCAGTGTGTGTTGTCTTGGAAAGGTTGGGTGCCCGCAAGGTTGATTTCATACTGTCCAAAAGGGGATTGAAAGTGAGCAGACAATGAAACTGGGGCCGTTTCAAGCGTTAATCTTTGACCAAGACGGCACGATTCTTGATGCAGAGCTAGGTCATTGTCAAAGCTGGATTGAAGTTGCAAGCCACCACAATAGTGTCTTTACAAAAGGGACATTTAAGAAATTTGCTGGTATGGGAGATACGGCAATCGGCAAATACCTTGCTATCCAAATAAATCCACATCTTGAGGAAAATACGGAAGAAATAAAAAAAATAGGGTTTGAGTTAAAAGAAGAGAAGAGAAACATATATAACCGTCTGATTGACTCTTTGCCTCTTATGCCTGGAGTAGAGGCATTGTTGGTTGAAGCCAAAAATATAGGTGTTCTCATGGCAATTGCTACAATCTCGCCGGTTAAAGAGACAATGCGTACAATTAAGAACCATCATCTCGACAGATTTTTTTCTGTTGTTGTGACGATTGATGATATGGAACATCCGGACCAAACAAAACCTGCCCCCGATATTTATTTGGCAGCGGCAAGAAAGCTTAAAACTGATGTCCAAAACTGTCTTGCTTTTGAAGATTCGTCAATTGGTGTGACAGCAGCGTTTAATGCTGGGATGAAAGTCATTGCCGTTCCAACAGAATATTCGGAACACTTCGATTATTCAGCAGCGACTGTGATGGTAAGTAGTTTGGAAAAAATAAGTATAGAAAAAGATCCTCGGGGAGTATTCGTAAACTATTTATGACCAACAAAAAATCCGATGTGGTTATACTTTCGGGCGGTTTGGGAACACGATTGCGATCAGTCGTCAGCGACGCTCAAAAAACTATGGTTTTAGTGAAGGGAAAGCCTTTTTTAGAACATCTGATAGCGCATTATAGAAATTCGGGCCTAACCCGTTTTATTATTTGTACTGGTTATAGACATGAAGACATTCAGAGCTACTTCGGCGACGGCTCTAGGTGGGGGATTACCATTGTCTACTCATTCGAGTCAGAGAGAAGAGGGACCGCTGGTGCAGTGAAACTGACTGAAAAAATGATTAGCTCAGAAGATTTTTTCGTCCTCAATGGTGATACTTTCTTGGCTGTTGATCCGATAGAAGTTTTAAAATTTCACCAACAAAAGGAAGCTGATGGCACCATTTGTTTGCGGAAATTTGGGGATATCAGTGAAAAGGGAGAGGTGGTTCTCGGAGACGACTACGTTTTAGCGGCTTTTCTTGAGAAACAATCGAATCATCGGTCAGGTTTGATTAATGCCGGGGTGTACATCCTCAATAAAAAAATCCTATCATTGATTTCTAGAAACAGGGAAGTTTCCATTGAGCATGATATTTTTCCAGAGGCGATCAAACGCTTTAGATTTGTGGGCTACAAAACAAGCGCTTTCTTTATTGACATTGGTTCTCCAAGCGAATATTACCGATCGCAAAAGGGGTTGCCTATTCTCAAATGAAGAAAGTCTCCCTATGCATATTTATTCCAATTTTAAATGAAGAGAACAATCTTCCACTCCTGGTCGAAAAGCTGGTTAGTTTAAGTGTATCCGCTAGCAAGATTGTGTTGGTGATTGATCCCTCAAAAGATAGAAGTTTGGAGGTGGGCAAGGAACTGGAAAGGCGTTTTGCAAATGTTACAGTTTTTTACAGAGAAAGTCGACCCAAAGGGAGAGGGAATGCTGGTAAAGATGCTTGGATTTACTGTTTGGACCTCAAGCCGGATTTTATTCTGGAGATGGATGCGGATCACTCGCATGATCCTAAACATATTCCCGAATTTTTGGCGGCGCAAAAAAAACATAATGCTGATGTGGTGATCGGTTCCCGTTATACTACTGGTGGACGAGAAGTGCGAGGATTCACCCGGAAGCTCATCAGTTGGTTCGCAGAAAAATATTTGAAAGTGGTATTGGGTGTTACTTTTTTGACGGATCCTAGTTCTGGTTACCGCTTGTTCACCAGGGAGAGCGTAGAGCAGTTTGACCCTCAAAGTCTGACTTCGTCGGATCACCGAATAACGACGGAGATATTGTTTAGAGTACGACGGAAGAGGATTGTGGAAATACCTATTGAGTTTCATGACCGAAAATTTGGCACTACCAAGCTTAAATGGACCGTCTTGGTTAAAAGTTTGGTATCTCCTTTGATCTGGCGTTTTCGTCAGCGAACAGATTGATGGGAGAAGCCGACCAAGTGCGATTTGCGTCGCTATCATCAGCCGGTCTACAATTACGTCATGCGTCGTTGGGGATTGGTTGGAATACTGGTTTTGGCGGCAGTGTTACGGTTTTATCGGTTAGGTCAGGTTCCGTATGGTTTAGCTTGGGATGAGGCAGCCTTTGCTTACAATGGTTGGTCAATTTCTTTGTGGAATAGAGACGAATTTGCCAATTTTTTGCCTTTAGTTTTCAAATCTTATGGGGATTATAAACCCCCGTTATTTGTCTATTTACTAGCCGGTTACTACAAAATATTTGGATTTAACGAGCAGTTAGTGCGGGTTTATTCGGCTTTGGCCGGTATCGTCTCGGTAATGGGGATGTTTCTACTAGCAAAGGAGCTTTTTCCAAAAAAACGGTGGTTGTCACTTTTGGCGGCGTTTTTGACAGGTATTTCTCCGTGGGCGATTCATTTCTCAAGAATTGGTTTTGAAGCAAACATTGCTTTACCGTTCGTTATCTATGGGGCGTGGCTATTGCTTCTGGGTAGGCGTTGGAAGTTGGCTTGGCCTCTAGCTGCCCTGGTTTTGGGGCTTTCATTGTACTTATTTCATAACGCTAAAATTGTCGTTCCTGTTCTTCTTTTGGGGTTTGGTTTTTCCTACCGATCGTCTCCTGTTGTATTTTCTAGAAGAGCTTTGGTTTCTTTAATTCTTTTGGTGCTTTTGGCGTTACCAATAGCGTACACCACAGTCTATAAAGGACTGGGGGAGCGAGGGAGGCAAACTCTGATTTTTTTCCGAGAGAACAAACGGCAATCGACACCAAAAATTACTTCCGAATTGGTGAGAAATGTCGGAAATCAGTGGTCATTGGATTTTTGGATTAGGGGAAAGGACGTCCATAGTCCCAGACACGCAGCTTCCGGTTTTGGTGTACTTTACCGAATTGAGTTGCCTTTTTTGATAGTGGGATTAGTGGCCTTATTATTGGGGAGGCGGAAAGAGCAATTGGTATTGTGGTGGTTGGTGGCTGGTTTCTTACCGGCTTTCGTTACTCATGGCGTGCCGCATACAGTCCGAAGTTTATTGGCGCTTCCAGCTGTGGTTATGCTGGTGGCGATTGGAGTTGACTATTCAGTGGTCTTTTTAGCCAAACACGGTCGTCACTTATGGCTCAAAGTTGGGAGTGTGGGATGGGTAATAATTCTAACTCTAGAGTTAATGGTTTATCTAAGATATTACTATACAAGTTATGCTCAAATGTCGGCAACGGCATTCCAGTATGGTTATAAAGAGGTGTTTGCCGAGGTAGTCAAGCGTCAGAAATCAGTTGACAAGATTGTTTTTACTGATGCTTACGGACAGCCATATATTTACGCTCTGATTTACCAGAGAATCGAACCGCAGCAGTTCTTGTTTGGGGCACTCAACCAATACGAATTTCATGCTGTCGGTTGGCCGACGACGCAACTAAATCGGCTGTTTGTGGCTACACCAGAAGAGATCTCTCCGACCGACCCGGCAGTGGTGGAAACGGTAAAGGTGCCGGGAAGTGATCAAGTAGTCTGGGTGATAGCGGAGACTTAGTGGTAAACAGAAAGCGTGAATTAATAACCCCATCGGCCCCACTCCCTTCGATTCCGATTAGGGTAAACAAGGATAGATAGGATGGGTATGAGTCATGAATCAAAAATACGAAATTGGTTACTAGTTGGCATATTGGTGTTAGCAGCGGGATTGAGATGGTCTCGGTTTGGCGATATTCCCCATGGGCTCAACCGGGATGAAGCGGCGCTCGGGTATACGGCCTATCTTTTGGGTGAGACCGGAAGGGATGAGCATGGAAGGCGATGGCCAATTAGATTTGAGTCATTTGGCGATTGGAAACAGCCGGTTTACATTTACTTGCTGATACCGGTGGTAAAAATATTGGGGTTATCTGAGTCAGCGGTGCGGTTTCCGAGTTTTTTAGCAGGATTGGCACTAATTTTTAGTGCCTTTTTTATAGCTAAGGAAATATTACCTAAAAAATATTCTGGTTGGGGAGGATTGCTGGCGGTTTTACTGTTGAGTTTTAACCCGTGGCATTTTCACTTTTCGCGTCTAGCATTAGAGGCGATGGTAGCCAGTGCTTTCTTTTCTTGGGCGGTATGGTGGTTAGTCAGGTATAGGGAGAAGAGGCGAGTGCTAGTTGGATATGGTTTATTGGTTTTGACGATTTTTACTTACCATGCGGCGTTGGTAACCGTGCCGCTTTGGTTGATAGGCTATCTATGGTGGTTTCGAAAAAAGAATGATGAGGGTAAGTTACGTTTAATGGGAGGAATTTTAATTTTTTTCCTGGCAACGATGTGGTTTTGGCGAGCATGGCATTCGCAAGAGCGAGTAAAGGCGGTCGGTACGACAATATTTCAAATGACAAATGAACAGAAATGGGAGGCAATTTATCGGTATAGGGTTCAATGGTGGTCATCTTTGTGGCATAACCAGTATGTTTATTTTTTGAGAACGGTGGGGAAAAACTACCTTTTATCTTTTCAGCCAATGTTTTTGATAAAGCAAGGGGGAAGTCATCCCCACTACAATTTGCCAGGGTTTGGCAATTTTTTGTGGCCAGAGGTGGTTTTGACAGTGATAGGCTGTTGGTGGTTTTTTCGTCAGCTTACTCCCAAACGAAAAGTAATGCTTTGGTGGCTATTGGTGGTGCCGGTAGCGGCAGCGGTAACTAAAGACGGGGTTCATAGTACGCGGGAGGTATTCTGGTTGCCGGTAGTGCAGATTCTGGCAGCAGGCGGCGCCGTGGCTTTGGTTAGACATTGGCGTTGGTCGATAAAGCAAGTGGTGTTGGTAGTGTCAGTGGTTACAGTTTTAGCGGCTTTTCCATTTTACCAATACTATTTTGGTAGGTATCGAATAGTGAGTGATGAGCGGTTTTTTGGTTATATGAAGGATGTGTGGTTGTCTTTGGATAAAATTAGTGAACATTATGACAAAATATATGTGACTTTTCCTTTCGAGTCTCCTTATATGATGTATGCTTTTTATACAAAGATGTCAACGGATAAATTTATTACTCAAGTTCAATACTGGCCAGTTGATGAGTGGGGTTTTCGACATGTGAGTCAGTTGGGTCAACTCACTTTTGTACCGGATACTAAAGACTTGATTAGTAAACATCCAGATGTTATTGATAGGTCTCTGGTAATATCTCGTCAAGAAGAGATGCCTGCCTGGATTCGGCCACTGGTCGTGTGGGATAATTTAGGTAATCAGCCGGAAGTGGTGGCATGGGAAGGTAATCAACTTTGATGAAAAGGCGTCGTTTCGGATTGGTTCTAATTATCGGTTTGGCCGCGGTACTGCGTTTGGTTGGGTTGGGTTCGAATCCCCCCTCTCTTTATTGGGAAGAAGCGGCTCTCGGTTATGATGCTTATTCATTATGGAGGACGGGAAAGGATTATCACGGGAATTCTTTTCCGTTGGTAGCGTTTCCCTCTTTTGGTGACTATAAACCTTCACTCTATTTTTATGTGGCAGCACCGTTTGTGGGGACTTTGGGTTTGAGCGAGATGGCAGTCCGGTTGCCGTCGGCACTGGCGGGATTATTGACGGTTTGGCTTATTTATGTCATAAGCCGCAGATTACAATTTTCAGAAAATGTCAGTTTACTGACGGCTTTACTTTTGGCGATATCGCCGTGGCATATCCAGTTTTCCCGAGCAGCTTTTGAAGTAAATTTGGCAACGATGGTGTTTTTGGTTGGATTGAACTTTTTCCTTTTTGGCTTACAACGGCCCTCGCGGTTAGTTTTAGCTAGTATATTCTGGGTGTTATCCATGTACGGTTACCACAGTTTCCGGATTATTGTTCCCTTGATGGGATTGGCTTTGGTTCTATGGTACAGAAAAGTCATTTCTCGATGGTGGTTAGTGATCTCGGCGGCGATTTTTTTGGTGTTAGTGTTGCCGATACTTTTGGCTTGGCGACAGCCGCTAGTTCAACAGCGGTTTGCCGAAACTAGTTTTTTGTCTGAATCGAGAGCGGTGGTGGTAACAAACAGATTACGGGAAGTCAATGGGAATAGCTGGTGGTCGAGAATTATTTACCATCGTTATTGGTGGTGGTTGGGGGAGATCTTGAGTAATTATGCAAAACACTTTAGCGTAAATTTCCTATTTTTAACGGGTGATGAAAACTGGCGTCATGGGACAAAGGAGTTTGGCTTACTTTATCACTGGGAGCTATTGACAATTTTGGCGGCGTTGTATTACGGCGTTTTAAAAAAAGAAAAAGGTTTGGTGCCGGTTTTCTTGTGGTTGGCGGTGGTACCTATGCCAATTGCGATAACGAAAGCGACTCCCCATGGGTTACGGTTTTTACCGGCTGCTCCAGCCTTAGCTATAATCTCTGCTTATGGCCTTACAAGAGTACTTAATTGGTTATTACACCATAAGCTGGGATTGGTTCGTTTTGGGTTATGGGCGGTAATGGGGTTTGAGGCAGTGGTATATTGGCACTTTTATACAGCTCATTACCCTCGACTAGCGGCCGTTCACTGGCAATACGGCTATAAAGAAGCCGTAGCCTATACGGAAGCGGTGAAAGAAAAATACCAAACGATTGTTTTTACCCGGGCTTATGGTAGACCATCTATTTACCTCATGTTTTATGGAAAGTACGATCCGGCTAAAGTTCAATTAGTTGAAGAAAAATTGCCAAAAGATCAACTCGAGTTACTGAGTCTTGATAAGTACCAGTTTATCGTTCCAGCAAAGATGACCGGTAGAACATTATGGGTGGTCGTTCCTCAAGAATTGCCAGCTGGAGTGCTGCCAGTCCACCGCGTTTATTTTTTGGACGGAAAAGAAGCTTTTGTTATGTATGAAACAGTTTAAGAAACGAAAGATTAGTTTGACGCTAATTTTACTTTTGATTATTGGGGTAGTAGGTTTTGGTTTGCGCGTTTACCGGGTTGGGTCAAATCCACCGTCATTGTATTGGGATGAGGTTTCGATTGGATATGAGGCTTATTCGGTAGCCCAGACAGGTAAGGATTCGCATGGAAATTCTTGGTGGCAGCCGATTTTCCCGGCTTACGGTGATTACAAGGCTCCAGTGTATATTTGGATAACATCGCTTTTTCTTAAAATTGTTCCCCTTAGCAATTTTAGTGTGCGTTTACTCTCGGTCCTGGCTGGAACAATGATGATTTTTTTAATTTATTTGCTCGCTTTGGAGTTATTTGACAGAGAGAAAAAAGAGATCGGTTTACTGGCGGCGCTCGTGATGGCGATTCTACCTTGGCACTTGCAATTTAGCCGAGCTGCTTTCGAGGCTAATTTGGGATTAACCTTTTTAACTTTGACACTCTATCTTATCCTTCTTGGTAGAAGAAAAGGCTGGGTGTTACCGGTAGCGGCAATGATCGGAGCGGCGGCGGTTTATAGTTACTTTAGTGTCAGGTTCGTCTTACCGGTTGTGGCGGTGTCGACTGTAATTTTTTTTACTTTGACAT
>MHDE01000027.1:13264-21287 GCA_001803465.1 Microgenomates group bacterium RIFCSPHIGHO2_01_FULL_45_11
GCGTCTTGTTGTTGCCCTTGCTACGGTCTCCATTTTATGGAGTTTCTCAACAATTACGATTGAGTACACAGACGATTTTTGACGAAAATAGTCCAGTTTTGTATGCCAATGAACTAAGACTTCAAGACGACAATAGCTTTTTTTCCCGTATCGTTCACCATCGATATTGGTATTGGGGGAAGTTGCTAACTGTCAATATCGGGAAGCACTTAAGTTTTGATTACATGTTTTTATCTGGGGACTCTAACTTACGACATGGGATTGGAATAGTTGGTTTAATGTATCCGCTGTTTATGCCGTTTTTTCTGGTTGGTTGGTATGGTCTATGGAGAATGGAGAAACGGGTGAATCTATGGTTACTATGGTGGTGGTTGATTGCCTTGGTACCGGCGTCGGTTCCAACGGATGGGCCTCACGCGCTTCGATCTTTGAATGCGGTGCCGGTTTTTGGTTTGGTTCTGGCTGTGGGTTTTGTCACAATTTTTAAGTATGTCAAAAAACGGGTAATTTACCGCTTTGGTTTTAGCCTTTATATACTGGGGTTATTGATAACAATAGGCGGGTACTTTTGGTACTATCATCGAGACTATCCCCGAGAAAGTTATCTGGATTGGTTTGGTGATTATACTGCTGTGGCTCGTTACCTGTTGGAAAAGAGGGGGGAATACAATCGACTTTACGCCCACATCGGAGATAATTTGGGTTTGTATCTAATGTTTTACGGCAAGTATTCACCGGTCTACTTCCACAACTTGGAGAAACAGACTGTTCGAGAAGACCCCTTTGATTTGAGGTTTACCAGTTTTGATAAATTCGATGTGGCAATTTCCCGGGAAGAGATGATGTTATCCAAAGCGCCGTTGGTTTTGGGAATCGTTCCCATAGGAGAAATGACAGATATGTTGCCAATAGTTGATTATTTTTACGATTCTAAAGGGGCGGTGCGCTATGTGGCCTTTGAGGTGACTAACCATGAATAAAGGCAAATTGCCGAGCAAAACCGGTATGCTTTTGATCGGAGCGGGGATTTTTTTGGGAATTGGCTTACGGTTGTTTAGCTTTGGACAAGCGCCTCCTTCTCTCAATCGGGATGAAGTAGCTTTAGGGTATAACGCTTGGGCTTTAAGTGTCGAAGGGCAAGATGAGTGGGGCCAGCGGTGGCCGGTGACGTTTAAGTCTTTCGGAGACTACAAATTACCCGGTTATATTTATACTCTCTTACCTTTGGTAAAACTTCTAGGCTTATCGGAGTGGGTGGTGCGTTTACCTTCATTGGTGGCAGGGATAGCATCGGTAATTTTGTTATTCCAACTAGTTAAATTTGTCTATCCCGGTGAGAAAATTTTACCGTGGCTATCGGCAATGGCATTGGTGACGATGCCGTGGGCAATTCATTATTCTCGAGTGGCGTTTGAGGCTCATTTAGGACTAGCTTTTACACTGGCGGCATTATGGTTGATGGCGAGGGGTTTGGAGAAGCCGTGGCAGTTATTCGGAGCAAGTTTGTTTTGGGTGTTGGCGATTTTAACCTATAACTCACCCTTACTTTTATTACCAGTTGTCGTTGGGAGTTACGTTTGGTTTTTTCGTCGGGAGGAAAAAGAAAAGCTTAGACGGATTGTGGTCTTCGTTTTAATTTCAGTGGTGGTGATGGGGTTCGGGGGAGGGTTAGTTAAGGGAGTAAGTCAAGCAAAGACAGGGATAACGATATTTTCTGATCCGACACTTAACAATAATTATCGTAATGAAAGAGTCAGGCTTGATGCGCTTAATCCTGTCTTGGGGAGGGTAGTGGGAAATCGGGCAGTCTACTTCGGCAGGGTAATGCTCGTCCACTATATAGAAACATTGTCTCCAGCATTTTTGGTGAGGAAAGGAGGACAACATCCGTGGCATACTCTACCAGGATGGGGGCATTTAACTTGGTTGCATTACGGGCTGTTTTTGGGAGGGTTGGTAATTTGGGGACGAAAGGTAAAGACATCAGTTCAACGGTGGGTAGCGTTTAGTTTTTTAGTTTCGTCTTTACCAGCGGTAATTACGGTGGATGCGCCCCATGCGACCCGAAGTTTATTGTTTTTGGCTTTAACGGCTGTTCCTGTTAGTTTGACCATAAACGAGGTAATTTTATCGGTCAAAAAATGGAAAAGAGTTTTGGGATGGATATTTATAGTAGGTTTGATTGTCTATGCTAGCTATTACACATACGATTACTTGACGAGTTTTTCCAAGCGGATTAGTCCGACGTGGAAAAAGGGGTTGAGAGAGGCGTTGGTAACAATCAAACAATACCCGACACTTCCAGTAACAGTAACTGACTTTCAAAGTTCTCCGTATATTTACGTTTTATTTTACGAGAGGATTCTTCCGAGTATGTTTTTGAGTAGGGTACAATATTACCCAACCGATAATGCGAATCTAACGCACGTTCGCTCATTCGATAGATATCAGTTTACTAATGAGCCAAAAAGAGATTTACGGGGCATTATTATTGAACAAACTCAAAATGGTCAATTCCTGATATCGGTTCATGAATAAAACAGATAGAGTTACTTTGTCGGTAGTGGTGGCGACTCATAACGAGGCGGCTATCATTAAACGATGTTTGGCCGCTGTGAAGAAGTTTGCCGATGAGTTGGTAGTGGTGGATGGAGAATCGACGGACGAGACAGTGGCAATTGCTAAGCGGTTTGGCGCCAGGGTTATTCAAACTAGCAACAAACCGATATTTCATTTAAACAAGCAGTTGGGTTTGGAGCAGGCGAGAGGGGAGTGGGTGTTACAGCTTGATGCTGATGAGGTGGTGTCAGAAGAGTTGGGAAAAGAAATTGCTGGCGTAATTGAAATGAGTGAGGGCGAGATTCGAGCACGGGTGCTGCCAGCGGAAAAACGAAAATTATTTAAACGTCATCAACAACTGCTTGCCGAACGGGATGGCTATAAATATATAGATCAAGGCTTGACTAAGGGTTTTTTTGTTCCCAGGAGAAATTTTTTCCTTAATCGTTTTCTTAGATATGGTGGTACCTATCCAGATGGGGTAATCCGGTTAGTTCGAAAGCAGGCGGCGTACTTTCCAAGTAAAAGCGTACACGAGCAAATGGTAGTTACAGGAAGAGTTGATTGGTTGGTTAATGATTTACTTCATTATGACAGTCCGACTTTGGATAAATACTGGGAACGAGCCAACCGATATACAACGTTGACGGCGAAGGAATGGAAGCGGCGGGGTTTGCGACTTTCCTTCACCAACACGTTTTACTATTTACTCGTAAAGCCGGTGGCAACTTTTGGTATATTGTACATACGCCATAAGGGTTTTTTGGACGGGTTGGCCGGTTTTTTATTTGCATTGTTTTCCGGACTACACTTTACTTTGGCTTATTTCAAATATTGGGAAATGCGACGAATGGTACGAAAGGTATAAGAGATGCGCGTAGTGCTGGTTTTGTCACCGTTGGCAGGTTTACATGAGCGGAGAGGAGCCGGTCGGTACACGAAGTATTTGGTAGAAGCGTTGAGAAATTTGAGGGACGGCAATGAGTATTTAGTAACTAGTCGGCCCTGGGCTTATCATCCCGACGTAGTTCACTACCCATTTTTTGATTTTTACTTTTTAACGATGAGTTCGAAAAATTTGGCCACGACGGTGGTGACAGTGCACGATACGATACCTTTAATTTTTCCTCGGGAGTATCCAGCCGGTTTTAGAGGTAAAATTAAATTTTTGGTCCAAAGGCGGTTGTTATCTCGAGCGAAGGCGATCATTACTGACTCGGTCAGTTCCCAAAAGGATATTGTTAGATACCTGGGACAAACACGGGAGAAGATTACGGTGGTACCATTAGCTGCACCATCCCAATTTAGACAGGCATCGCGAATGGATCAAGATAGGGTAAGACGAAAATATGATTTGCCAAAGAAGTACCTTTTGTATATTGGTGATATCAACTATAACAAAAACCTGGTGGGTTTGATAACATCCTTGAGTAAAATAAGGGAGGCGACTTTAGTGATCGTTAGTCAAGCATTGTATACAAAAGACACGCCAGAAGCTGAAGTAATATACCAGACTATAGAGAAGGAGGATTTGAGTGAGCGGGTTCGGGTAATTCGGGTGGCGGTGGAGGCCACTAAAGATGTAGCAGCGATATACAGCGCAGCTTGGTGGTATGTCCAACCGTCAGTTTACGAGGGATTTGGCTTGCCGGTACTTGAGGCCATGGTTTGTGGAACACCGGTCATTTGCGCGAGGGCTGCGAGTTTACCAGAGGTAGCCGGTGAGGCGGCTTTATATTTTGATCCACATAATTCAACAAGTCTATCTCAAGTCATAGCGACAGTGATGAGAGTAACGGATCGAAAACGGAAAGCGTATGTGGAAGCCGGTTATCGTCAGGCCCGCCAGTTTTCTTGGAGGAAGACGGCCATCTTAACTAGATCAGTTTACCAAAAGGTATGCGTTTTGTGAAGACGCTAGTGATTGGTTTTAGTATCATTGCCTTGATTGGATGGGTGGGACGATATTGGTGGCCCAGAGGGGTTCCGGAGACCCACGATGGCCAGATTCACATTGCTCGAACGGTGAATTACTACCTGGCATTACGAGAAGGTCAAATACCTCCGCGCTGGGCACCAAATTTAAATGCTGGTTTTGGTTATCCGGTTTTGAATTTTAACTACCCTTTAGCTAATTTACTGGCGGTTCCCTTGCTGGGGACAGGTTTTTCGCCGCAGATAGTCTTTAAGCTAGAAGTTATAGTAGCTCTTTCGACTGGCATGATTGGAATTTGGTTATTCTTGAAAAGACTTTTTGGCGGCTGGTCAGCTTGGGTGGGAACGATGTTGTACGGCTTGGCGCCGTATCTAGCAGTAGACATGTATGTCAGAGGCAGTATAGGTGAGGTGATGAGTTATGCTCTTCTGCCTTGGATACTATATATGGTTGATGTCCAAATTCGAACGCCATCGGTGAGGCTTTCGAGAATTTTGGCAGTATTTAGCGGGTTGTTTCTTATCAGTCACAATATGACAGCGTTATTAGGAAGTCTTTTTATTTTGGGTTATATTATATCCGGTTACGATTTGAAAAAGTTATCTCGGATTGTTTTGCCTTTGGGTCTAGGAATTTTATTGAGTACATTTTTTTGGCTGCCGGCAATTTTGGAAAAACAGTTCATCGTGGTTGATGCCTCACCTTTAACCCAGGATTATTACCGCCACTTTCCTACCCTTGGACAACTTATTTATTCGGGATGGGGATACGGGATATCTTACGAAGGGCCGGTTGACGGCTTTACATTTCAAATTGGTTGGTCATTTTGGTTGCTAGTTGTTTTAGGAACATGGTTAGTTTTCAGGTGGCGCAGAAAATGGAAGGGAAGCCTATATGTTTTAGGAACTTTTTGGTTAGCGGTATTTTTAATGCTACCAATTAGTAAACCATTGTGGCGTTTACCCGTACTTACCTATTTACAGTTTCCTTGGCGGTTATTGTTTTTTACGTCGTTTAGCTCGGTGTTAGTGGTCAGTTGGGTTATAAAAAGTTTGCCGAGATACGCCTTTTGGTTGGGGGGAGGGGTAGTTATTGTTCAGTTACTTAGCCTAATGACTTTTTCTGGTCCAAAGTTTGATTTCCCCAGAGAATATTGGTTTAGCTATCCCCACAGTGGTTCGACAGCAAACGAAAATGACCCGATTTGGTTTCGTCGGGATGAGGCTTTTGCTTGGTTTTCTCAACGAGGTAATCCCTCGGTGGCGATGGAAGGGGTTGGCCAAATAAATATCGAGAAATGGAATGGTAGCCGCCGTGAGTACTTGATTGAAACGACTGAACCGAATCGGGTGGTGGAGCGGACGATGTATTTTCCGGGATGGGAGACCTATGTAGATGGTAAAAAGGTAGAACTGAAAAATAATGCCAAAGATATGTTCGGGTTAATAAACTTTAAGGTACCAGCGGGCGAGCATGTTGTTAGAACTCGTTTTACTCAAAGAACTTTACCAAGGATTATTGGAAATAGCTTAACTTTAACAGGGGTGATTGCCATTTTCTTTTACGGGAGACTTACTTTCTATGTCTCAAAAACGAGAGTCAGTTAGCCAATCTTTATGGCGTTTAGCCAAATATGTGATGGTGTGGAGAATTGTTTTGACGTTGGTGGTGGCAGGAGCAATATATTTTTTACCATATAAGCCGAGTTTTCCGTTTTGGGACTTGATTCTCATACCGATGGGTCCACGGTTAGTCCATGCGTGGGGTAATTTTGATGGGGTGCATTATTTAGTGATTGCCACCCATGGTTACCAAAGTGCTTTCAGCGGTTTGACTCAGGCTTTTTTCCCATTATACCCGTTGATGATTCGGTGGTTAACACCACTGGTAACTAACATGGTTGTAACAGGGGTGGTGATTTCGACTGTCTGTTTTTGGTTGGGACTTGTCTTGCTTGAGAGACTGTTGAGTTTTGATGAGAAAAAAGATGCTGTGCGTAGAACAGTTTTTTTGTTTTTGTTGGCTCCGACATCTTTTTTCTTCACGTCGGTATATAATGAGTCGTTATTTTTTTTATTGATGATACTAACCTTTTATTGGGCTCGGTCGGGAAGATTTTGGTGGGCAGGAATCTTTGGAGCGCTAGCCACGGCCACTCGGATTGTGGGGGTATTTTTAATTCCGGCCATAATTGTGGAATTTTTTCAGCAACGACAGAAAAGAAATTTAGGATGGTCAGGAATCCTTGCTGGCTTTTTGCCCTTGGTTGGGATCGGAAGTTATATGTATTATCTTAAACGAGTGTTTGGTGATCCGTTGTTGTTTTATCATGTGCAGTCAGAATTGGGTGTAGGGCGAGAAAATAGATTGATTCTTTTTTATCAGGTTTTGTGGCGGTACGGGAAGATGCTTATAGATGTGCCGAAGAATAATTTACTTTTCTATACAGTCACTTTGGAGTTGGCTTCAGCGCTTGTGGTTTTGGGATTACTAATTTGGGCGGCAAAAAAATTAAGATCGTCTTACGTTCTCTATGGTATTTTAGCCTTTTTAGCGCCGACTTTAACTGGAACTTTTACGAGTATGCCGCGGTACGTTTTGGTTTTGTTTCCAGCGTATATAATTGCTGCTCGCGAAATTAAGGGAAAGCGTTTTTTTTGGCTGGCGCTTTTCTCTGGTATACTACTGATTATAAATACCGCCTTGTTTATTCAGGGGTACTGGGTAGCATGAAACAATTTTCAAAGACATTATGAAGATATTGGTAACAGGAGGAGCAGGCTTTATTGGCTCACATGTGGTCGATGCCTACGTTGCCCTTGGCCACGAGGTGGTGGTGATGGACGATTTTAGTAGTGGGAGAAGAGAGAATATTAATCAGAAAGCAAAAGTGTTGGCAGTGGATATACGAGCAACAGAAGTGGATAAAATTTTTGAAGATGAGCGGTTTGATGCAATCAATCATCATGCGGCCCATATCCATGTGGGTCGGTCTGTGGCAGATCCGGCGCATGATGCCGAGATAAATATCTTAGGAACGATTAATCTTATGCAGGCAGCGGTGAAGGTGGGGACGATTAAAAAAGTAATTTTTGCTTCAACGGGTGGAGCGATGTACGGGAACAAACAGACCCCATTCGTGGAAACGATGATGCCGGCGCCACTGTCGCCTTATGGTGTTTCCAAGCGGGCAGCGGAATTGTACCTGAATTTTTATTGGGAGCAGTATCACATACCTTTTGTAGCTTTACGGTACGCAAATGTTTACGGCCCTAGACAGAATCCTTATGGTGAAGCAGGGGTGGTCGCGATTTTTTGTGAACAGTTGCTTAGGGGTCAAAGGACGACAATTTTCGGGGATGGCAAACAAACGCGCGACTATGTTTTTGTAAAAGATGTGGTGGAGGCCAATCAACAAGCATTGACTGCTAAACCCGTAGGAGTTTTTAATATCGGAACTGGTAAGGAAACAGATGTTAACGAAATTTATCGGTTGGTGGCAGAGGCATTAACTAGTCGACTTTCGCC
>MHDE01000028.1:0-2115 GCA_001803465.1 Microgenomates group bacterium RIFCSPHIGHO2_01_FULL_45_11
AAATTTTATGCCAATACGGGTTATCGCAGCAGGGTGGGGGCGGTTTCTTTGTTTTTGGATGTGGATCGCCATATAACGATGGATCAAAATTTTCCATGCCGAATATTTCTTCGGATGACGGCACTGGAGGATATGATTGCGTTGTGGTTAGCGCCTGCGTGGTAGTAGAACTAACTTGCTGAGAAGTAGTTGCCGACATCGGTGGAGACGAGGATGCCTGTAACGCAATTTCCGCAACTATGGATTTTGGATTATTTATCGGATCATCTTCCGGACATAGAGTCGGGTCTTTTTGTTCCGCCTCATCATAAATATTGTCGGGACAAAACGCGGGGTTGATCTTTCGAGTCGTTATCACCGTTTGTGGCGCATTGTTCTGTGGTTCCGGTAAATTCAAGGATGATGGTTCGGGGGCTGAAGTTAAAAACTCGTTTAACTTCTTTCTCGTTTTAGGTCCGACTTGTCCGTATCCCGTGGTATTTTCATCGCCCGAAGAAATAATATTGTGTTTTGTCTGAAATCGTCGCACTGCTTGTTGGGTGAGCGGGCCAAAATAACCCGTAACAAGCCTCTCGGGATATATGTTAGGCATAGTTTTCAATAGTTCTTGCAGTTGCCGCACCTCTTCCCCAGAGTAGCCGCGCCGCAGCGTTTTTGAAAATGTAAAATCCGCTTGAGTATCGGCTGGCGCTACTCCAAAAAATAATAAAGCAGCTATTAAAATTAAATATTTATTCTTCACACTTCCATTGTCTCTAAATTTCGGCTATTTGTTAAACTGAATAATCCGTTTTACACGAGCGGGTTGCCCCTTGTTTGCCCCTGCCTGCCCCGTAGTGAACGCTTTAGCGTTCTACTGCTGGGGTGGCGAGCGATTGACCCCGGGTCAGAGCTTTTTACCCCACACCAAATTTTGGTGTGGGGGTATACCCCTTGTACCGAACTAACCAAAATTTGACGAACCAGAAAAATTATTGACGCTAAAAATCAAAGTTTTTATACTACAATCAAAAGGTCGATTAATATTAAAAATTAACAAATAAAGGGGACCCTGACTGCAGAAATCTTTCCCATAGTCTTTTTCTGTGACTGGTGTTTGGATATATTCCTTGCGCATCATTTGAATTTAAATTTTTTATTTTCATTTTTCTCTTACTTTTTTAATTTCTTCGCTTCGTTTTTTGCGCGCTCTACCATAAACTTCACGCCTTCAGTCATGTTTTCTTCCTGAATAAGAATATCCGGATGCGCGTTTTGGAATACGCGGTATATTTCATCCACAAACGCCTGCCCCACCAGCGGCACATTTTCAAAATCAAGCAAGATTACTTTAAACTTCTCGAGCCCTTCTAAAATTCTGCGCGCTTGCGAACGGGAAATATGAACGCCGCCCGAAGTATAGAGTTTTACCCGTATCTCGGTCTTGTCAAAACCGTAGTCGCCGTTATTATTGATGTCGGTATATTTTTTGAAAATATCATTCAAGTGGCGATCAGAGTCAGCCTTAATCTGAAAAATAACCCGCGTACCGCGTTTAACAGCAGACGCGCGGCGCGCGAAAATATCATGCGTAAGATTGTTAATAACGAGCATTTGGCCAAAACTGTCTAATGTAAACATATCTCCCGCCTTGGAGGTAAAAAATATTCCTTCACCGGAGTGGGTTCTCGGCATGGTGGTGGTTTTACCTTTTAACAGGTCTTGAATGGCCTCAACTTCAGACTTTAGATTCCGTTTTTTCATAATATTGCGGAATACGCCAACGCCCGAATCGTTTACGATAAAAGACAAAAAGTCGCCGCGCAATATTACTTCCACTAAAATGATTTTGGATGCGGAATGTTCTATCGCGTTATTGAATATCTCGGAAAATGCGAACGTAAAAATGCTCCGCACATTTTCAGGCAGATCTTTGAGTTGTGGCAATTTATCCTCTATCTCCAGGAAGACCTGGTGCTCTTCAAGCGACTTATTGATGTATCTTTTCTTTAATGTATGCGGAACGATCTCTGGATGTCCTGCGATATATGCTTTTGAAACATAAAAAGCGCCTCGGGTTCCTCCAAGCTTGACTACCTTGTCTTCCGCAACAAGACCGGAAATCACAAGATTGAC
>MHDE01000028.1:2162-5040 GCA_001803465.1 Microgenomates group bacterium RIFCSPHIGHO2_01_FULL_45_11
CCCTGCCTTTTTGTTCGATTAATTGTAAGATTTTATCCTTATTTGTCATATGCAACTACATTGTAAAGCAATCTATATTTGATTGTCAAGCAATTGTCAACCTCGAAGATAAATGACAAAAATGTCGAGGTTTCATACCAAAAAGCCTTTCAGATCATACATAAACGAGCCCGGTAGCTACTTTCAGAGAAAAACACCAAAAAAAGCACCTTCGAACCGCCGAAAAAGCCTATGAATAAAGAGAAAAGCACCGCTTTCGGCGATGCTTGTCCCGTCATGCTCCGCGCGCTTCACGCATTTAGAACCGCAATTTGGCAGATACCCGGAAATATTTCTCCGTTTAAAATCGTGAATTACTGGTAGAACTTGCCCTGAGCTTGTCGAAGGGTTACCCCGAATTACGAGCTGTGTGCCCTTGTGGCGAGCGATTGAGCCCGGGACAGAGCCCTCTCCTGCCGGCAGGCAGGTTTGCGCCCCTTGTGCCGAATTGTCCCGAATTTGACGAGAATTTGCGAACCTATAAATTTACCCCACCGCACTACTCACTATTTCTCTTTGGAATAAAAAGATGCCTCCGTCACGCGACGGAGGCATTGCTGTCTCACTTTGGCTATTGGGCGCCATTGAACATTGCGAGCGCCTTGAAGAGGTATTCACTCGACACAGCGAGATCAAGATGATCCTCTGGCGTCCGCAGGCGACCTTCAGCATCGATGCTCAAATCCGGGAACTTGTTTGCAAGCGGCCGAACGAGATCGAGAGTCGTTGGACTTAATCCACCGGCAACTCCGAGCCCCATTCCGAGATTCTGCGCTTTGAGCGCCATGAGATAATCGCGAGCGCGGTCTTGATCAAACGGTTTGCCGTAGCCTCCACTCGGGTCCAGAAGCACATATTCCACGACACCATCGTACTCGGCTACTTTTGCGGCAAGCTGTTCCTGTGAGTGGTTGACCATCTCAAAAGCATGTCCGCCGATCTGCAAAACGATCTGCTTTGTCGGGTATGCCTTTCTGTATTCGGCGAGAACATCCAACGACGGCCATGCAATGTTGAGTTGAAAACCGTGCATGTTAGCACCGCCGAACTCCGTCATCGCAATTAGCTGATCGCCGAGTGTGTCTTTCTCTTTCGTATTGTAGTGAATCAGATTCAGTGCAAGCGGATAATCCGGGAAAATGCCGGCAATCCTGTCCATCGTTGGATAGCGATTCGGCCACTTGTTCTGGATTCCGCGCATCGTTTTCAAACTCGCAAGAACCCCAATCATAACCAGCCGATCCGTGTTTATAGGAATTGCGCCAAGCACCTGCATTGCGTCATTCAAAGACATGAATCCAGTGATTCCGATGTATGGTTTTTTCACTTCCTGTCCCTCCTATTCAGCTGAGAACGAACTAATTTAGCTTACACAATAATACATCAAAAAACTGGTAAGGTCAAGCAAAAAACTCCCGTGTGGGAGTTCTTTGCGGGAACAGCGCCTTAATTGTTATTATCTTCCCACTGCTTCGTTACCTTGTTCCTCGGCTTCTTCTTGCTGTTTTTCAGCTTCTTTTTGTCGTTGCCCTTCTTTCTCGTTTCCTTCTTTCGCCCGCTCTTCTTGTTCTTCTTTCAACTCCTCTTCCTCTTCTTTTGCTTCATCTAAATCCTCGATTGCCTCCTCTACTTTTTCAAGGGCGTCTTCTGCCTGCTTCGCTAATTGTTTCGCGCCAACATAGTTCTCTTTGGTAAAGAGTTCTTTGGCTTGGGCAAGAAGCCAGTCAAATTTTTCAAACGCTTCGGCAGGAACGCTCACGCCATCCTCGGCGGCTTCGTCCAATACTTCCTGCCTTTCTTCTTCTGCTTCTTTTATGGCTTTTTGGGCATCCTCTTTTTTATCCATCTCCCGCTCAATCTTTTCTTCTTCTTGTTCCAATGCTTCTTCCTGCTCTTCTTCTTTGAGTTCCAAAAGCTCTTTTTGAGCTTTAATCTCGCCGAGTTCCTTTACCAATGTTTCAACTTGTGCGGCATCTCCTGCTTGTCTTGCCTGACGAATTTTTGTTTTAAGTTCATCCTCTTTTGCTTCAAGAGAGCGTTCTTGGTCTTTAAAGGCCTGTTTCAAGGCCTCTTTGTTTGCGTCAAAATCCTCGCCAATACTTTTGGCGAGTTCGCTTACGTCTTTTCCTTTGGATTTTTCACTTTCAACAATACCGGCAGCTTTGGCGATGTTCGCTTGAAGCCGGGATTGAGCCACTTCTAGCCCCTTGGCATTCACACCTTTTGTTTCCAAAATAATCTTAATCTCGGCGATGCGCTCGGCGGCAAAATCAATCTGGAGATGCGCTTTGGCATCCGAGTTAAAGGTAAAAAATTCCCGCAACGCCTCGCCGATCTTATCAACAAAGTAAAAGGCGCTTTCTGGTGTGAGCCCTGCGTTCGGCAATGCTACTGGCTCATGGGCAAATCCTTCGACTGGGCTCAGGATAAAAGCCAAAACAGGGATAAACAGGAGTGAAATAAGAATAGATTTTATAGTTTTCATAGATTTATTTTAACCTAAAATAATTTTTTTACCGTTCACGACTCAGGGCGTAAAAAACAACACCCGTCCATATTGAAATAAAGCCGAAGAGCAATACCATCCCAGAAAAGACATAAGTCAAAACTCCTAAATGCAATGCGGTGATGAGCGTTGTCGCCGTTATCCAGATATCGCGAGCGGTGTTTGCCACCATAACGGGATTACCTTCCGTATCCAAAACAGGATCTCCGTTATCGTCCAGCTTCGGTATTTGGCGAGGCATTTCGGAAAATGTCTTGCCTCCTGTCATTTTTAATGTATGTTCTCTGATGATATCGGCTTGCACTTTAAGAGTTAAGGGGCCACGCACGGCTC
>MHDE01000029.1:0-5537 GCA_001803465.1 Microgenomates group bacterium RIFCSPHIGHO2_01_FULL_45_11
GAATTTTATCGTTCACATCTTCAAAAGCCACCACCGCCACCTTCCAACCATCCCGTTTTAAAATGCCAACTTCTCCCTCTCCGAGACCCACTATCTCCTGGTCAGCCAAAATTTCTCTCGTCTCCAAAAACCCCTGCTCTCCATAATTAAATATGTGGTTATTCGCCAAACTTAGAACGTCAAATCCCGCGAAGGTCAACCCCTCCACCGCCCGAAAATCCCCGCAAAACCGCATGCCGGTATCCGTTGGCGGGCAATCGTAAATAAGGGGGGATTCCAAATTCCCAAAAGTGATATCTGCTGATCGTAAGAAATCAGCCGTTACCAAGAACGGCCAACGCCAATCATTCCGCCTCTGCATCGAGACATTGACACTTCTCCCAAGCATCACATCCCCGACCGCTACCAGTATTAGTTTTTCCGCCCTCGCCCCCAAAACTTTAGCAAATGGCCCTACCCGAAAACCAGCCGCCACTACCGTAAGAAAAATAACGAGCAGTAAAAAACCAGGAAACGATAACCTCACCCTTCCATTGTACAAAACCCACCTGTTACCGACTGTAATCACCCTCCTCATCCTCTAAACGTCGTTTCTGCGGAGGAGGCGGGACTCGAACCCGCGAGGGCTTTCGCCCGCACGCTTTCCAAGCGTGTGCCATAGCCGCTAGGCGACTCCTCCCGAACACATCTCTCTGTATTATAGCGTGAGGCCCCTCACTAAAACCTGATTTGTAATACGGCCGAATAGGCAGTCAGTACAAAATCAAGTTTTTAGTGTGTGGGCAACACTTAATTCTAAATCTACACCCTGAAATCTATCTATCAATTTCCAAGAGTTTACTCTGAGCCTTTCGAAGAGCTTCTCTCTCCCCCTCAAACGCCAATAGCTTCATCGCCTCCTCAAAAGGATACCACCCCGCCTCCTCCATCTCCCAATCATGATGAGCTGGATCCCCCGACTCGTACTCCATCAAGTAAAAACTCACCTGCTTAAAAACTTTAGTTTTTACACCTCCAGCTTCTTGATACTGTATTACCCTCCTCTCCGGCGCTCCTGTTCTACTCGTACTGCTTGTGCCAAAATTCGCCCAATAAACGTACTTCAACGCATGAATTGGCTTCTCTTCCACCAACCTTGCTTTTACCCCCATCTCTTCCCACACCTCGCGAAGAGCCGTCTCCACCCCTCTTTCGCCTAATTCGATGAGTCCTTTAGGCAACACCCACTTGTGATACCCCGAATGTTTTCCGATTAACCACACTACCCGGTCACCGTCACGCTTATACACACAACCGCCGGCCGAAAACTCCCGCCTTACTGGTTGCTTCTCATCTATCATCTGCATAAGTGTTTATACCCTTATTAAAATTGGTGTTTACACTGAAAATTTGTTTACAAATTTTTAGTGCCTCTGGCGGGAATCGAACCCACATCAACGGTTCCGGAAACCGTCATTCTATCCATTGAACTACAAAGGCTAATAAATCATCTTCACCCCCCCCTAGCCTATGGGGGCAAGTAAATCTACCTAGAAGAGATTATATCTCTTCAGCATTTTATTAATTGTTCTTCTTCCGTAACCACCTTTTAGATATTCTTCTCTGTTTTTTGCATCTATCTTATCTAGAAAAGCTTCGTAGAAAAGGATATAAACGTAGTAAAACATAATGGCGGTGACGTAAAAACGTTAATTTTACTTTGTAAAATTTTACGTTCAACGTCCCAGCCCCGTCAGACGGGGCGGTGGGTACAGGATTCGAACCTGTGTAGGAGTTTCCCCCTCGAGTTTTCGAAACTCGCGCAATTGTCCGCTCTGCCAACCCACCATCTTTCACCTATCAGCTTTAAGCTATTTCGGTGTTTACACCTTAAATTTGCGTACGAAGTACTGCGCGAAATCAATTCGCGCGCAAATTTAAGGTGCGCCCGACAGGAATCGAACCTGTATCGAAGGTTCCGCAAACCTCCATTCTATCCGTTGAACTACGGGCGCAGGTAAAAATATTGTACACCACAGCCAAACCAAACCGATTTTCGCTGTAAGCTGAGCCAGACCTAAAGCATGGCAAGAAACACAAGAATAGTTAAAAATAGATCGCCAAAATGTAATCACTAGACAGCCAAAACTTCCAACAGAAACCCTAGCGAACAAGAAAATTGATTTGGTGAAACCTAGGAGTCCAACGGCACTTTCTCCTGCAACCACTTGGCCGCTTTATCAATTGCCGTCAACGCCGGCTTCTCTTTAACGATCCTTGCGCTCAAGATCTTTTCCAACTCTTCCTTTTTGATTTCGACAGCTAATAAAAACGTCAACCTTCCCGGAAACCCACTCAAATTCTCAACTAAAAGCATCTCTTGCCCCCACTTGTCTTCAAACCAAAATCTGCCTAACATCGACCATAAATAAAACCGCTCTCCCGTCCGGATACCTTTATTGGTAATCTTGTGTTCCACCTCAGACGGCGCTACCGACGCCAGTACATAAGCTACAAACGCCAGCGACAAAATTACCGCAATCAAAAGAAACTCTTTGGCAAAAAGCAGGATGACACACAATAAAACCACAATCACCGCAATCGTCGAATAGTACTCTCGGTTCCGCTTCTTAAATAGCCGCGCCGGCGCCTTCCAAGTCAAAAGCGTCTTTTCCGGCTCTGGCTGCACCACCACTCGGCTTGGCTCCGACTCTTGAACCTGATTTTGTTCTTCACTAACCTCTACTCCTGGTTCTGCCGCCGGCGCCTTCATATTGTTACTATAGCACATTTTTCCTCGGGATCATTCTTGATTTTCTCAAGAAAATATGCTAAACTAGCCGCTAGTTTTGGGGATGAAGCGATTCGACGGGGTGGCTCTTTAACATCTGCAAGCCGTTTTGACTGGTAACGAAAAAGCAGTCAAAAAATAACTGTCAAAAACTATTTTGACCAAGCACTGGCCTTCCTTCGGGAAACCTTTGCTCCAGCCCAACCTGCTTATTTAGTAGCCTAAGCTGGCATTCATAGGTTTTGTTTCTCGGTGCAAACTTATGGGTGAAAACACAGCCGGGATGCAGCTCCGATCCTGAAGCAACTCGGAGTCAAGATTTTTGCTTCACTCTTTACCCAGATGACTTGGTAGTTATTCAGGGTAAAGCTAGATAACTACCTATGCTTGTAGATGGTGTTAACCCGCTACTTCGGACCCCGGCTCACTACCGGGCATCTCCACTCTTCGTCCGCCAACTGGCGGACTATGGAGTGGCACGGCCACTCAATTAGCCACTAGTGATTAGTCCTTTGACTATGCTAAGGATAAACGATAACCACTAGTGGTTTTTTGGTAGACTCAAAGAGTGATACTAGATTTTTTGTTTCCCAAAACCTGTGTGGGGTGTGGATTCTGGGGGACTTACCTTTGCGAAAACTGTTTGAATACCCTACCGGTTCAAAACGATCAGATTTGTCCGATGTGCGGCTTACGAAATCTTAATGGGTTTACCCACGCTCGTTGTCGCCGACCATGGGGCATGGAAGGATTGACCAGCATTTTCCGTTATCACGGAGTAGTTCGAAAGTTAGTTAGTAGTCTTAAGTACCGGTTCATGGCAGATACATTGAAGACGTTGATTAATCTCTTGGTCTCTTATGAACCATTTCAGATTTTAGGGAGCGAAGAGTGGTTAGTGATCGCGGTGCCTTTGTATAGACAACGAGAATTATGGCGCGGTTTTAACCAAGCGGAACTTATTGGTAAGGCTCTAAGTGACTATACTGGCTGGTCATATAAAGCCAAACTTTTGGAGCGGACACGAGCCACACAACCACAAATTAGTCTGGAAAAAAAGAAGCGATTAGAAAATGTTAAAACGGCATTTAGAGTAAAAAATGTCACTGATGGAAGCGATGAGGTAGTGCTCCGAAACAAACCCGTATTACTTATCGATGATGTGTGGACAACCGGGGCTACCATACGCACATGTGCCAAAGAGTTAAAAAGGGTTGGAGCCAAAAAAGTCTGGGGTCTTACACTAGCAGCCTAACTGGTGAATAACGTTTAGCGACTAGCGGTTAGTAAATAAAAGCAGGTGTGGGATAATATCTACGCTCTGCAAAACAGAGCCGATGTAACGCGTTCGACCAATGTCGAACAGACTCTAAGGAAAAAACTATTGATATCTTGTTATTAAGTGTATTTCGAAAAGGATTCTATGGAGGGTTGGCAGAGCGGACAATTGCACTAGTCTTGAAAACTAGAGGGAGTAATCCCTGCACAGGTTCGAATCCTGTACCCTCCGCTACTCCAATAGCTGCGGATACGGCGGACAAGTCCGCTCAATTGAACTATAATAGCTTCATTCGGGAGGTGTCGCCTAGCGGCCAATGGCAAAGGTTTGCTAAACCTTGACCCGCAAGGGTCCCGTGAGTTCGAATCTCACCACCTCCGCAGAAAAAAATAGAACGCTGTTCTCCTAACCTAAGTTCTTGAGTTCCCGCTGCACTTCCCGCTCAATCACCCGTTTTTTAAGTTCTTCCCGCCGCTCATACTGCTTCTTCCCCCGCACCACCCCGACTGACACTTTAAAAAAGTTATTCTTTAAATAAATCCGAAGGGGTACCAACGTCACTCCCTTAGTCACCGTCCGCCTCGTCAACGTCTCCACTTGATCTTTGTGCAGTAATAACCGCCGTGCTCTTCCCGGATCATAATCTCTCTGATCTGCAAATTGATAAGGCGGTATCTGGATATTGATAGCAAACGCCTCTCCGTTCTGAATCTTTACAAACGCATCCCGTAAACCCCCTCGCCCCTCCCGCAAACTCTTCACTTCCGGCCCTGTCAACTCTATCCCTGCCTCCACCGTATCGAGCACCTGATACTTTACTCTTGCCACCCGATTTTCTACCCCCTGCTGCCTCTTTTTTTTCGCCATAAATTTTCCCTCTCCGTAATTCTTAATTCGTAATACTTAATTCTCTTAATTATTTTATGCTGTCTATTTGCTATTAACTATTTCCTAATCCCTAGTCGTTTACCCTGGGCCTAATCGCAGGGCTAGTCGCTATTTTTTCAACGGTATTTCATAAATACTCTTCCCAGAAAGTAACAACATTCGCTTTCCTACCGTATCCACTGCCAAATCCGTTACCCCTCGTATCCCCTGCCACCGATACTGCTCGACATACTCCCCATTTTTATTAAGTACCACTACCCTTGCTTGACCCCGATCTAAAATATATACCCTCTCCTCTTCGTCTGATTCACCGTCAGCTTTTCCTAAAGACACCTCAATCGCCACTCCTTCTCCAATCGGCTCATCCAATCCTTTTACAGTAAAAGACAAAGGCGCTCCCTGTCGGTAACGACTTACCGTCCCATTCTTACTAAGTAACCAAATATCCCCATCCACCGCCATATCTACAACCTGGCTAAAATCAGGAATCACTCCCGGACCTAACCACCGCCGCCTTTCCCCCACTCCCCCCTCAAGTCCCGGATAACGCCATAGTTCCGACTCACTCTCTTCTACCAAATACACATTCCCCCCAAACGT
>MHDE01000029.1:5568-19673 GCA_001803465.1 Microgenomates group bacterium RIFCSPHIGHO2_01_FULL_45_11
TCTTTCTCTACTAACACTTCTGCTGGTCGACCAGTTAACCACACCGCCACTAACCCTCTGTCGCTAACCACCACTACCCGCCCTTCCTCATTCATCCCCAAAAAGCTTGCTCCCGCCAATAGTTCCCCTCCCCCCACTACTCGTCCGTTCTTACTCCCCACTTCCACTACCGCGACTACCGCCTGACCCGTATCCAAAGTCACCACTTTCTCGTTGGCATACACTAATCTTTGTCCAAAAAAGTCAGGTCTAATCAGGGTCAAATCGTAAAATAAACTGGCTTCGCTAATCTCCCACTCCCGCGCCCACAGTTGATATTGAGCCTCCACCTCTTTAAGCACCGCCTCCACTTCTTTATATTCATTCGAGTTAGTCGTTAGTGTTGGCAGTAACGCCGTCAACTCATCTCGCACTTCCCCAATGAGCACTCGTGCCCCCAAAGCATCGCTGGACGCTTTCTCCCGTGCCTGGTTCAATCGCTCTCGCGCTGGCCCGGTTAACGTCGCCAATATCTTCTCCTGTTCTTCGGCCCGACGGGCCCTCCAACCCAAACCCACCGAAACCACCAACAATCCCAATACCACCACTGCTACCGACAAAGTCACCCGTCGTCGTCGCTCACTTTTAACGTATACCTCTGGCTCCCCTCGTTTACCCTGAGTTTCGACAAAGGGACGTACTCGCCGTCTTTGACGCCATTGCTTAATTCGAAAGCTAAACGGTACCCTCTCCACTATCCGCTGCCATCTATTCTGAACTACCCATCTCTCCTTCCTTTTCTCGCTCTCTATCCCTACCTCCTCATCGTCTGTTTCTCCAACCATCACTACAATTCCCGCCACTCCTTCTCTACCTGCTCCTTGTACCCAGGCCGCTGCCTGATCAACTGTCTCGCTTGCCTTCTCTGACGAAAACCCGGCCGTCCACTTGTCTGCTGAAACTACTTGGAAAAACTCTCTTGTCCCCAAAACCAATCTATCCCCCACCCTGATTGTCCCTCGCATCACTGCAACTTTCCCTTGCTCTGGCTCCACCAACCACCCCCACCGGCTCGCCGGGTTGCCGTCTGGTACCCGACTTGCCGGGTTGCCGTCTGGTACCCGGCTTGCTTTCCCCCTGGTATTATCCTCACGCCACAAATAAACACCGCCCCCACCGACTGCTACGATCGCTATTTTGTCGCCTTCAAAACCTACCGCTACTACCTCCACTACTCCTCGCCTCTCACCCTTAACGAATTCGGAAAAAATCTGCCCCAATTCTTCCGCCGACTGCCACCATTTTTCCTCAAAACTTTGCTCCAACCGACTGACTACTTCTCTGCCCAACTGGGCTACGTTTTCTTTCCCGTCACTAACCGATAACCGTATCACCGTTAGCACCGGCCGACTCTCTAGTATCAACCCAATCCGAAACCACCCCGGCATCTGACTCGGTTTAGCCGACGGCAACTCCAACACCTGACTCCAGGTTCTCTCCCCTCTTACGCCCGCCAGGCGGGCCAGCTGTAACTCCAAACTCATTTTTTGACTTGTGAAGTGTACACTACCCTATAATCTCTACAAAACCATCAAAGCCAACAACCACGCTCCTATTGCCACCGCCAAGTGAATCCAGGCAATGGCTTTCAGGGGCAAATTGAGGGATCCATTAAGCGTTTTAGTCATTTCCGTCACTTGCCGGATCATCACCAACGAAAATAAAAGATAAGTTCCAATCCCTAGTAAGTAAATAAATTTAATTACCATCCAAAAAGTTCCGATGTTCAACCCTTCAAGAAATCGTACTATCGGCACCTCATTCATATCTTTTCCTACTCACTACTACCTATGTACTACTCCCAACCTCACCTTACCCTCCCCTCCAGTTTCTCCTGCTCCTCCTCCATAATCAGTTCATTAATAAATTGGGTCACCTTCTGCGGCTGCGGTACGTCCTCAAACTCAAACTCGCGCTTCTCGCCTGCTGTCTGAATTGAAAGCGTCCCGAAATTAAACAGGTTTCTGATCGCCCCCCCCACCTGATAAGTAACGTCCTGAATTTGATCAATTTTGGTAGAAGCAATCTCCTTATAAATGAGCGAGTAAAAATCAACATCAATGATCCGCTCGTCAGTCACAATGTAAACGTTAAAGTACCAACTCAAAAACTGCTCCAAAAAATAGCCCACTGCCAATAAATACCAGGCGATAGTCGTGATAAACGCAAATCTCACCGGCACCACCTCAAAAAAAGGCAATCTGGCTAAAAAAATCGGCCCTATAAGCATCAACACCCATGCCGCCAACCATTTGAAGTTAGTTAAAAAATGCCGTCTCAATAGAAGTAGTACTTGTTCTTCCTTTTGTTGCGTCTCAAAGGTCACTGCTGGTTGTACTGCAAACGCCGCTAAGGGATTCGTTGTCTGGCGGGCATCCCGCATCACTTCGCTATACTCCACCGCTTCCCGCCTCTTTCCACCCTTTTTCTCCAAACCCTCACCCTTCTCCATATTTTTGTCCATTCCTTTCTTATCCTCCGTAGTTCGACTTAGCCGAACGGAGGCAGAAGGTTTATGTTTACCCGCTACATAAATATCCGGCATGCCAGCACCTTTAACTATTATATAAATAAAGCGCAGTCCCGCTGTAAAACCTGATTTCTAAAATGGCTGAATAAGCAATCTGTAGAAAATCAAGTTTTACTGCCGGTATACCTTTATTGTATCAAAAACATCACCTCGAAGCCTTCCATGTAATCTGAAACTATCAACCATGAGTTCTTACATCAGCTAGTCAAGAAGATTTTAATCTGCCCACGAGCAACTTCGTCATGGTAGTGAGCGAGCTGGATACTCTTTGCAGGGTATTGCCTGCCTGGTACCAAAATAGTCAATAATTTCTCACGCTCAACCAGGCAGGCACTAAGTGAGCCAGACTTATCAATAAAGTCATTAATCTACCATGCGAACGTCTCTGCCTGCCCATCCGTAGCTTTAGCGAAGGAGGGAAAAGAGTACCAGCGAGCTCTGGCAAATTGTTGATTAAGTAAAATTCTAAATGATTGACCGAAAGTAAACAGTTACTTCTTCTCAATATTAAAAAGCCCCGACTTCAAAGCAATCCTTCCCGGCGCTCGCAAATTAAACGCTTTTTTAAAGTCCACTCCCGATATCGTCACCGTTCCTTTATCCGTATCTAAGGTAACATTCGCCGTAATCCCACTGTCACTGTATGTCACCGTCGCTCCGGTCACACTTGCATACCCCACGCTCAAACTTGCCGCTTTAGCTCTAAGTTCTACAATGGCATACGGATTACCCCCCCAACATCCGCCTTGCGGCGTCACCCGATCATCACTCTGTCCATGCTTAATGAGCACCACCCAAGCGTTGACAATATCCGCCATTTCCTCACTCGTTAACCACGGATGGCTCCTGCCACAACTGTCGCCGCTCCGACTCTTATACCAACCTTTATAAAACCACGGGCTCCCTGCAGTTTTCTCATACGCCTGCGGCGTCCACCCGCTCCTACCACTAGGCGTATCCCAAAAGCCCGGCGTTGAGTAACCATTACTACTATACGATTCTTGATATCCCCCGCTCGTTGAGGCATACCAGGTAGAAAACGGCGCCCCATTTGCATAAACGACTTTTCCCCTAGTCTGATTTACTGCTTCTTCCCACCTCCCACCCTTGGGACTCGGTTTAAACACTTGACAACTCTCAGTAGCGCAAATCGACCCGCCGCGCGCCAAAGCATAACTCCGTGCTGCTACCGCTTGCGCTTTGAGGGCCTCCATCCCATTTTCATCGCCCCACGATCCAGGCATCTCATAAATTCTTTTGGCATATTCCTCAAGCGAATACGCCCCATACCCCTCTACACTGATTTGCGCATCAGGGTTATGGTCTCTGATTTCAATTCCTCCTCCGTAATACGCCTTGAGAATCTGTTCATAATTTTGCCCTTGTTTTGCCCGTCCAAACGCTCCATATTGGCTCATGCCCTTAAAGTGCGGTGCCCCAAAGGAAAACACAGCCAGGGCCGGCGAAAATCCTGGATTATAATCCGGCCGGCTGGCCGGATCATCAGCTAAAGGCACGTCCCCTACCGTTGTCTGAAACGTCCCCGACTTCTCCGCCAAAATTTCTTGTTGTCGCGCTGTCAAATCTGCAATCTGTTCTGACAATTCCGCCTGGTAGTCCTTGGCTCCTTTAATCTCTTTCTCAAAAAACGCCGCCTCACTGTTAAATTTTATCCTTAAGCTCGTTAGCGTTTTCTTTCGTTCTTCTAGCGCTTGTTTATCATCTTCAAGTCCTAAAATATCTTCGGTAATTCCTACTATCGTCGACCGATCCTGACTCGCCACCGCCTCCCGGTACGACGCTTGCCGAATTAAATCCGTGGCGTTCGCCGAAGCCAACAGTAATAAAAGCGGTGAAATCTGCCGCGACAACTTGTAGTAACTCCTCACCCGCACCGACAGAATCTGATACTGACTGGCTAGTTCTTCCTCTCGTCTGTCAATATCCTCTGCCAACCGTTCCGTCTCCTTTTCCGCTGCCGTCAACTGCCCGTTAATGTTCTTAATTTTCTGATTAAGACTCGCCAACTCTTTTTCCAAAGGCGTTGTTGCCGCTACCGACAATTCTCTTAAATGCGCCAACTCATCAATCTGCTGCTGAATCTCTTCCACCGGATCCACCGCCATCACGATAAATAAAGGAATAATCAACACCACCGCAGTTAGAAGTAAAAACAGCCGCCTTCTCACTCTCTCTCCTGACCTAATCTCTTTTATTATCTTCCCTCTATACTCGCTTCTTAATTCTAATCTCTAGAATCTATTCCCTATAACCTATCCCCTAATCCCTAGCTCTCCTATCCTACCACACCCTCTCTCGTTTCCTGATGCACATTAGCCAAAAGTAAGTTACAATACCACTATCTTGAAGTCATACCGTTATATGAAAAAGATCGGCGGATTATTAATTGGTTTAATCCTTATCTTGCATCCTATTCTTGTCTCGCCAGCTTTGGCGGCGCCACCGACAGCCGCCTGCGAGTGGACAGCAGGTGGCGGCGAAATCACCTTTTGTGTCGGCGGTTTCGAATCCGAATCCCAACTCAATAACCATGAACTCATAATTAAGTGTGTTGAAAATTGCGGTTATGACTGGACCGAAGATATCCAATCTCGCTGGTTTGGAGGCAACCAAGTTCCCCTGAGAAATTTTGATAGAACTCAAGACGAAACCGGCAACTGGTACACTTGTGTCAGCCCCCAAGGCGGCTTTGATCCTTCAGTCACTACTGCCATCGCCAGTTGCGTTACTCCGAGCGTCGTGGATAGACTACCCGTCTGTGTTGGAGCCATTACCGTAGTCGGAGGCAGCATTGGAGCCGCCATAATTACAGGCAGTATCACCCTACCTCTAACCATCGGTCTCTTAGCTGGCGCCCCTGCCGCTTGTGGCGTTGCCATGGGTGCACTTGACATGCACCGTTTCACCCAAGATCTCCTCCAAGGACCGGCTAGACGCTGCCTGCCTAAATTTGAAACCATCATCCAGTCTGACGGTCTGGGTATCGATTGGTGCCGGGCAGATTTAAGCTATAGTTTTGTCATTAATAACTACGAAGGAGCCCATGACGACGCCCGTCTGCTTGAAGCCCCCACCTTTAACCTTTGTGAACAAATTACCGATACTACCAGCAAAAAAAAGTGTGAAGACTGCCTTCCCGACGGCATTTGGACCGGCTTGGGTTGCCTTAAATTCAACCCTCAAAAGTTTGTCGAAAACTTTCTTACTCTGGCCGTCGCGGTCGCCGGCGGCATTGCTTTCTTAATGATGCTCTACGGCGCCGCTACTATCACAAGCTCCGCTGGTAATCCCGAGTCCGTCAAAAAAGGCAAAGAAATCTTAGGCGGCGCCGTCGCTGGCCTCCTCTTTATTATCTTTTCCGTCATTTTGCTAAACTTAATCGGCGTCCAAATTCTCCAAATCCCCGGCCTATGAAAAAACTATTCACTATTCGCTATTCGCTAGTCACTATCCTTATTGGCTATTGGCTATTGGCTATTGCGCCCCCGGCGCTTGCCCAAACCTGCGGTCGCTGGCTAAGAACAGAGAGCCGCTGCACCATCACTGGAGGAACCCAATGTCCCGCCGCTCCCGACACCTGCTGCACCGATATCGCCTTCTGTGAAGGGGGAAGTGTTGGCTCCAGCTTCGGCTCCTTTTCCCAATTCGTTCCCAACTTCCTCCAAGCCATTAGTCCTAATTTTAAGCTCGACTTAGCCACCCCTGGCGGTTTTATCTCCGCCCTTCTTCCTTATCTTTTGGTCTTTGCCGGCCTTATCTTTTTCATCATGCTTCTTACCAGCGGCTTTCAACTCTTAACCGCCGTTGGCAGTCCCGACCAAGCCGAAGCCGCCAAAAAGCGCCTTACTACTGCCATCTTCGGCTTCCTTCTCCTCTTTGCCGCTTACTGGCTAGCCCAGTTGCTGCAAGTAGTTTTAGGTATCAATATTCTCAAATAGAATTAAGAAGCAAGAAAAAAGTTTAGAAATAGACATTAGATGGAAGAAAAAAGATTACCTATAAAAAGTTTCCGGGATCTTGCAGCTAAAATTGTCTTACTAGACGTAATTCCTAAACTACCTTCTGAAGAAAAGTACGACCTCGCAGATCAGATGCGCCGAGCCAGCAAAGCCGCTCCCGCCATACTCGCCGAAGGGTACGCTAAAAAACATCTAATAAAAAGTTGGAAAAAGTATCTCCACGACGTTATGGGGGAATGCAACGAAATGATCGCCCACTTAACAATCACCACCGAAGCCTACGGTAATCGCTATCGATCCAAAGAACTAGAAGCCGTTATAGATCTATATGATCAAGCTACCAAAATGCTTTACACTCTTGCCAAAAACTGGAAAGTTTATTCTTAAATCTTCCATCTGCTTCTTGCTTCTAAACTTACCTCTTCTATCTTAAGTCTTTCTTCTCTTCTTAACCTGATAATCCAGAAAGGCACCGCCACCATACCTCCTCTGCCTTTTCTGGTAATCAACCAGCGCCTTATCAAATTCTCCCTCATCAAAATCCGGCATCAAGGTGTCGGTGAAATAAAGTTCCGAATGTTCGCTCTGCCACGGCAAAAACCCCGATAATCGCTGATCTCCCCCCGTCCTAATAATCACATCCGGATCCGGCGTTCCTGATGTATCCAGAAACAGAGAAAATTCTTCGCTGGTAACTTTCTTGTAGCTTGTAGCTTGCAGCTTGTCTTCCTCCCTTGATTCGTGATTCGTGATTCGTGATTCTAATATCTTATTGACTGCCCTCACTATTTCATCATGGCCACCGTAGTTTAAACCGTAAGTGACAGTAATCTTAGTATTCCCGGCCGATTTTTCCATCATTTCTCTCAACCCTTGTTGAATATCTTTGGGAAACTTACTGGTATCGCCTATTACTCTAAGCCGCGCCCCTTTGACAATAAACCTCTCGGCCCGGTTCTTAAGCGCCCAGCGAAAAAGCTGCATAATCGCCGCTATCTCTACTTTCGGCCGCTGCCAGTTATTGACATTCCACGCCCAGAGTGTCAGATAGGGAATGCCTAAATGACCGACGTGGTCAATCAACCGCTCCACCACCTCTTCCACTACTTTTTTATGCCCCGCCACCGCCGCCAGTTTATGCTCTGCCGCCCACCGCCGATTCCCGTCCATTATTATCGCGACGTGCTGGGGTAGTACCGCCTTACTTAATCGCATCTTCCTCTCAAAGTCATCAAAACCCCGTACCAAAACTCGAATGCCAAAACGGCCGAATAGGCAGTCTGTGGCAAGTCGAGTTTTTGATATCGGGACCATCCATAATAATTGCTACGTGTCTTGGAAGCTTATCTTTGTCTAGTCGAATTTTCATAAGTAGCAATTATTACATCGCCTGAGCGAAGCAAAGGGTAGATATTATGATCGCCACATACTGCGGTATTCTGTTTTTATCAAGTTTCATTTCAAATCCGCAAAAATTTCCTTCAAATCAATAACTAATTAAAAGGTGATAACACCGCCTGATGAGAATTACATCCTCTCAGTTGACTATCACTGATTGGTGACTTGCAAGTAAATACTCTTTCCTGCTACCCGACTCTATACGTGTTCCCGCCACCGGCCGGCCCGCCACCGCTTCTGATAGACTTCCACTCTCCACTCCGTCAATGATCAACCCCGGGATACCCTGTTTGGCCAGCTTCAACGTTTCTTCCACTTTATGAATCATTCCTCCAGTCACATCTGTCCCTCCCGACCCTGTCACCGCCGCCCGAAACTTATCAAAATTACCTAAATTAATCAAAGGAATAGTATTGCCGTCCAAATCATACACTCCGTTGGTCTGCCCACAATGAATTACCCGCTCAACCTGATACTTCCTCTCTTTAAGATGAAGCGCCAAATACCCCAGCACCTTCTCTGTCGAAAAAATCGTACATCCCTTCATCGTATCCATAATCTGATCTCCGTACACGACCGGCAACAAATCGTGTTTGAGCGCCGCCTCCAGACTCTCACTGTGTATTTCTTTCAACTCAAAGTTTTCCGCCACCATCATCGTTAGGGGTGAAAACGCCACCGCATTAACCCCCTCTTCCAAAAGCGCCTTAACCACAATTCGGTTAAGCTGCGCCGCCACATCAGCCACCTCGGCAATGCCTCGGTAACTCTCTCCATTAATAATTCCAAGATGCGTCTGATATTTCTTGGCAGGTACATGCGCAAAGCTGCCCGCCCCGTGCCCTACCACCAATTTCTTACCGTAGGAAAGAGATTTTTTTATCTCTTGGCAAATTGTCTTAAGGGCTTTGTGCTTCAACGAAAACGGCTTATTCTTATCAGTAATTAAAGACCCACCAATCTTAATAAAAACCAATGGCTTATTTACCGTAACCATTATTCCTCCCTAAAACTGGCCGTAAAAACGGCCGAACCAAAGACAACTCCACGTCAGCTACCGGCGTTAATAACCCAAGACGAGTCAGATAACTGAGCTGGTCTTGAGACAGACTCACTCGAAATAAATGTACCTGAAATAAAGCTCGAAAAACTGCTTCTCCCTCATTTTGCTGACGAGCCTGCATTACCAAAAAGTCTAACAGTCCCGGCTGGGAAAAAACGACACCGCCAAACAATTCTTGAAATCGATCTCCATCCCCACCCTGCTGCCTCACTAACTCACTCAATTCCTCGCTAAACTCTACCCGCATTGCCTCATTAAGAGTTTGCTTTGGTTCCACCTTCCCTCCCAGTGACCCAAAACCAATTCCCAAGTAACCTGATTCTATCGGAACCAAACTCTGTCCCCCATTTACCCCAAAAACGACCTCAAATTTACCGTTATCTTCAGCCACTTGCGGGACGAGGTACGTCATCTCACCACTATTCAACAAACAAAACACTCCTTGCGCCAGTTCTTGTGGTAATGTTTCAGGATTTAATTCCCAGTTAAACATTTAATGTCTCCTTCATGACACCATTCTGAAATATCATTCGAAACCAAGGTGTATACTCTTTCCCATTCGTCTCCATCTCTCGCCCCAACTCATTCCACCCCATCCACTTCGCCTCCGCCACTTCACTAGGATCAGGATTGAAATTGATTTTAAATTTTGAATTGTCATTTTGAATTTTTAATTTTAAATTTTGAATTTTGCCTACTATCACCGTATCCAACTCATGTTCAGCCAGTTTGTCATTGAAAGGGACTTGATAACTAAATCTATATGCTACCTGCAATTGGCTACGAGCTATCTTAATCCCCATCTCTTCTTTGAGTCGCCGCACCGCACACTCCAAATAATCTTCGTCAGGGTAGGGATGAGTACACACCGTATTACTCCAGTAGAGTGGCCACAACGGCTTAACTCTACCCCGTTTTTGTAACAACACCTCTATTCGTGATTCGTTCGTTTTCCGATATAACACTACCGAAATCGCCCGATGAAGTTTTCCCTCTCCCTGATGTGCCGCCAACAATTCCTCCGTCCCGATTTCTTGATCGTTCGAATCAACCAATACCACCCGTCTTTTGTAAACCATAAAAAATCTTCCACTTTAGTGGTAATTACTCTTAGTCGCCATTTTTCTAAAAATCATTCACCCAAACAAACTTAATATGTACTTTCTAAACTCCCCTTGCCACTCTTCACTTGCTGGCTCCAACGGTTGCCTAGCTGTATATCCATAAACAATCACTCCCCGTTCACTCGGAGGCACTATCTGCCGGGTAACCACCTCCACCTGATCACCAATCTGTATCTGGTCCCCCAGAGTCCGAGTCAGATCCAAATCTGTTACCCGCATCGTCATCAACCGCTGTCGCCCTGAAGGCACATTTACCTTCACCAACGCCATCACATACGGCACCCACCCCTCATGGGTCGACGGCGGCTCGTGTACTACCGTAAAAGAGTAAATCTCTCCGGTTAATGCCATTCGATCAATCCTAAAACCAATAATTAAATCCTGGTCTAAAACCAGCTATCCGTTTCTACTAATTCCCTCCTACGTACCAGACCCTAACCCCTGGACCAATAAGCCCGTTACCTCTACCTCTTCCGCCACCAACCTATCATGCACTACTTGTTGAAACTCTTGACTAGCCAGCACCATGGACAAAGGCAGTTGGGGATTATACTGATCAAGCTGTATTAAGTACTTTTCAGGGTTAAGTCGGAAGTGTATCCTCGGCCACACTTGCATTGGTGTCAATTCAGAAACCATACCCCTTTAGTCGCCAAAACCAAAAAAATCATTCATCCATCTCGTGTCTTGCTTCAAAAATCGTATCAACCGAACAACCGACAATCGCTGCTTGCTGAGAAGCTGTGTATCCCCATTCTTGAGGAAACGTCTGCATAATTTCTTTCGCTTTCTCCCGCAAATCTCGTGGTCTCCCCCTTTCTCTTTTCAACCGAGGTTCCAAAACTCCACCCGTCACCGCCGCCCGCACCACTCTACTGACCGTCGCTGGGGATACATAAATTCCCTCCCGTAGACTCGCCGCTAAACAACTTTGTACTTCTTGGTATGCTTCAAGCACTCTCGCCGTTTGTTCTGGACCTATCCAGCCATAAGAAAACAATTCACTCACGACCTTATAGTCGCCAAACTGGGAAAAATCCTTCACCCCCGTAATTCATACTTCATGATTCAATCACTGAATCATTAACCACTCGGAAAACGCTTTAACCACGAAGAGTCAATCGAAATCGCAAAAACAAATAAATGAGCACCGCCTGCCACATTCCCAAAAATATTGTCAGCCACCAGAAAAGAAAACTCAAAATATGTAAAAATCTGGCTGTCGCCACTAACCCCAACAGCCACAAAATCACTCCCCCAAACCGTAATCCCACCATTCCCCCAAACCAAAACACTAACCACATTACCACCGGTACCAATACCAACGGCCCAAACACCCGCCGCCGCGCCAATTCCCGCACCGTCTTGTAAGGATGTAAGAGTAATCCCAAGCTATACGCCGAAAACCAGTAACCAAAGGAAAGAATTAAAATGTTCTTTTTCATCACATTTTAAGAATCATGAATTATGAAGTATGAATAATGGTCATAAAATTAGTAAAAAAATATTTGTTTACTCAAACTCATCAACCATTCAAACCACAGCCAGAACACCACCGTCGTAACAAGAAACGAAGTTAAAAACAGCACCCTAAAGGCATGAAACCCTAAGTAACTTGCCACCGAATACAAAAAGGGGGGTAATATCGACCTCTCCGCCAACCGCCGATTCTCCGCCAACCGCTCCTCAATCTCTCTTAAAAAAACCTCCTCTTTCTCATTGATCATTTTGTGCTCATACAAAACATCGGCTGATCCCGCCTTAGACGGGAGAAGCGTAGATATTGTTTCTTACTCATTACTCATTACTGCGTACGCCAGTTGAAAGGCCTTTCGCGCCCGAAACAACCTACTCTCTGCCGCTTTCACCGAACACGTCAATCGGTTAGCTATCTCTCTCACCGATAAACCCTCTTCATACTTAAGTCGTAAAATAGTCACCTCCGCGGGCAACAGTTGGTTAAAAACCCGTTCTATTACCATCGCCGTTTCTCCCGCCGAAAACAACCGCTCCGTATACACTTGATCCAAAAACGGTAAGGTCAACACCGCCTTTTTAGCATACCGCTTGCGCCAATAATCAATCACTTCATGCCTGGCAATACTCACCAAAAACGTCTCTAAACTACTTCTTCCTTGATACAAAGGTAGACTATCCAAAAACGCCAAATAAGTATCTTGCACTATTTCTTCCGCATCTTCTAGGCTCTTGACTCTCCCTGCCACCCACCGCAACAACCGTAGTTGGGTTTTCCGAAAAAACCACCGAAAGGCCTGCCGATCTCCATTAAGTAACCGCTGCTGTAAATCTCGATCTTCCATCATCGTTCTTACTTCTTATAACTATTCTACACCTTGCCTTGCTTGTCCTGCCTGCCCTCCGTAGTCCCGAGCTTGTCGAGGGACGAAGGAGGGAGCTTGCTTGCAGTGAGTTGAATCGAACCTGTCTAAGGACTACAATCACTCTATGGAACTCGACCTTAGAAAAATCTTCTTTGGCATCGGTACCTCCACCCCCCATCCCGCTGGTAAATTTACCACCATTACTGACGTAATTAGTAGCGTCCTCCCCAACGTTTACCTCTTCGCCGGCATCATTCTCTTTCTCTACCTAATCTTTGGCGGCTTCACCATCGCCACTGCTGCCGGCAGTCCAGAGAACGCCGACAAAGGCAAAAAAGCTATCACCAATGCTATAATGGGATTTGTTATTATTTTTGCCAGTTACTGGATCATCCAAATTATTCAAGTTCTCACCGGCATCCCCATCTTAAATGCCAGTAGCGTCAATCCTTAAAATAAACCATATCGTTACGAGGACAACAAATTTACGCTGTTCGCTTGGCCAGGCTAGATGTCTGGCTAGCCTACCATAGCAAAACCGTCTCCTCGACATCCACCATTGCGAACAAGTAAATTTCGTTAGCCGAGTAAACACAATATCAACTAAATCCTATATCATAATCACTATGTTCGCGATCTTCGGCCCCATCCAAAACCCCCTCAAAAACACCTTCGGCAGTTACGAAGGCATCGAGGGCGAAGGCTTAATCCTATTTATGAGTAACCTCACCCGCCTCCTAGTCGTTGGCGCTGGCATCTTTGCCTTTATAAACCTCCTCATTTCCGGCATCCAGTTCATCGGTTCCATGGGCATTCCCGAACAGACCGCCGCTGCTTGGCGTCGTATCTACATGAGCCTCATCGGCTTGGCCGTCATCGTTACCTCCTACGCCGTCGCCGTCATCCTCGGCATCCTATTCTTTAATGACCCTTCTGCTATTATTAGCCCCAAGGTCTACGGACCAGGCACGCCGTAATCACTATGAATGACGGTTTAAATCTTGGTACTTTCAAGGGCCTCGGTGCCTACCTACCAAAACTCTTAGGTGGTTCAACCGGCGCTACCGGTCAAATCACCAATCTGATAAGCAACGTTGTCGGCTTCCTCACTATCATCGGTGGTCTCACCTTCCTCATCTATTTCGCCGTTGGCGCCTTAAGCTGGATTACTGCCGGCGGTGGCACTGACAAGGTTGAGAAAGCCAAAACCACCATGACCAATGCCACCATCGGCATGATTGCCATGGTGGCCGCCTATGCCATTACCTGGATTGTCGGCCAAATCTTGGGAGTAGACATTTTGAACCCTGCCGCCGAGTTAGGTAAATTCCTCAACCTCCAGGGAGAATAACCGATGTATACCCTTCTCGCTCAAATCAAAAATCCCGTCCTCAACCCCCTCATAGGCTCAGGTGAAGGTAACATTGCCTTAGCCATCATTCTCGCCAATCTTTTCCGCGCCGTCATCATCGTTGGCGGTTTAGCTCTCCTGCTTTTTCTTGCTTGGGGTGGCGTTAGTTGGATTACTGCCGGCGGCGACAAAACCAAAGTCGATGCTGCTCGGGACAGAATCACCAACGCCGTTATGGGCATGGCTGTCCTGGCCGGTACCTTAGCCATTGCTTTACT
>MHDE01000029.1:19699-21105 GCA_001803465.1 Microgenomates group bacterium RIFCSPHIGHO2_01_FULL_45_11
ATGCTCCCTCCGCTCCTTCAATCGGTACTGACGACGGTATATTCACTATGCCTGGAGGACCAGTCCAAGTAAGATAACCGTATGATCTTTGCTACTATTCCTATCCTCCAACAACTCCAGTCTCTATCAGCCGGCCAAGGTTTTGCCGTCATCACCGAAATCGGCAGCTACGTCAGCAATATCGTTAGCCTCATCCTCATTGTCGCCACCTTAGCCGCTTTTATCTTCCTCGTCTACGGCGGCCTACAGTGGATTATGTCTGGCCCTGACAAAACCAAGCTCGAAGAGGCCAAAACCCGCCTCACCAACGCCTTTATCGGCCTCACCATTGTCGCCGCCTCCTGGGCCATCTTTCTTCTTTTAAACTACTTCTTTGGCTTAGGTCTTGCCGGCAACTCTGGTTCTTCCACTACTAACAACCGTGGTTCAACTGGCACTACTTGCCTCTATCCCACCCGCCGCTGCTGCGATAACGTCTCCGACTCTACCTGTTTTTGTCAAAACGCCAGCTACCGCGCCGTCACCCAAGGTTCGTGCGACGCCGGCGGCGGCCAAACCGGCGTCCTCTGTTCCTGCGAACGCCGCTAGCCCATTTGACAACCTCTTCTCCAGAAGGGTAAAATATAACTTAATAAGTTTAGGAGACACTTTATGAAAAAGGTAAAACTCTTTTCTTCTCTACTAACTACTGGCTACTTGCTCCTTGCCACTGCGCCAGCCGCCTTTGCCCAAAACATCGGCGTCCCTAAACCTCAAAATTTCAAAATTGACCAAATCGGCACTCTCATTAGCGGCGCTGTCGGCATCGCCCTTTTAATCGCCGCCATCCTCGTCTTTGCCTATCTCGTCTACGGCGGTATCGCCTACATTACCTCAGGCGGCGACAAAACCAAAACCGAAGAAGCTAGAAACAGAATTAGCAGTGCTCTTGTGGGTTTAGCCATCGTCGCCTCCGCTTGGGCGATTATTAAACTCATCGAGTTCTTCTTCGGCATCACTATTTTTGGTACCGACGTCACCATCCCCAAAGGGTATTAGCCACTAGTGGTTAGCGATTAGCCATTGAGAGATGCTACAATAATCTCATGTCTCTTCGTCTCTACACTCTTGTAGTTTCATTACTCCTTATTCTCTATTCATTATTTTCTCCGCCTGTGGTTGAGGCTCAAACCACCCCCTGGGGCTCCGACTGCACCTACACTTTTGCCGGTGCTCAAGTCGCCACCCTTCAGGGCGTTAGCTGCCTGATTAGTAACGTCCTCGTCATCGCTCTTCAACTCATTGGCCTCATCTCTTTCGTTATGATTCTAGTTGGCGCTATCAAAATCCTTATTTCCGGTGGCAACCCCGAAGCCGCTGCCAGCGGTAAACAAACGTTGACTTTCGCCGTTGGCGGCCTTGTTCTC
>MHDE01000030.1:0-19126 GCA_001803465.1 Microgenomates group bacterium RIFCSPHIGHO2_01_FULL_45_11
CAAATGTATCCCAGTTACTAACTCTCAAGCAGCCAACCAACCCCCATCCACATACAACGTTGCCCCCGTCACAAAACTGGCTTCATCGGATGCTAAATACACCGCCGCCGCGCCGATATCCTCCGGCTTCCCCACTCGCCCCACCGGCATCCGCGCTAGCATCCCCGCTTTCACTTTCTCATCCGAAAGCATGCCGCTGGTCATATCGCTCTCAATCACTCCCGGACCAATGGCATTCACCGTAATTCCTTTGGGACCAAGTTCCACCGCCAAATCCTCGGTCATCCCGATTACTCCCCCTTTACTGGCCGCATAATGAGCAATCGCTCCAAATCCCACTCCCACTCCACCGGACGCAATCGAAGCTATGTTGATAATCCGGCCACCGCTACTCATCAACTTGACTGCTTCTTGAGTGCATAAGAATTGACTTTTGAGATTGGTGTCAATCAATCTATCCCATTCTTCCTCACTAATATCCGCCAACGCCTGTTGGAACACTATCCCCGCATTATTGACTATAATGCTCAAGGAACCAAACTGCTTTTTTACTTCCTCAAACATCTGTACCACTTGAACCTTGACAGACACATCTGCCTGCACACTAAACGCCTTTCGCCCCAATTTGACAATCTCTACCACCACTTGGTCAGCTTGCTCTTTGTTCCCGCGGTAATTCACCGCCACATTCGCTCCGGCTTTTGCCAACGCCAAAGCAATTCCTTCCCCAATCCCCCGGCTCGCCCCGGTTACTACTGCGTTCTTTCCTGCTAACGAAAACGTTTTGCACCTCCTACTAACCTCTTATACCTATACAATAATATCATTATTCAGGAAGTTCCACCGAGCCAAAAACCCCGCCAGTCGGAATCTACCCTTCCTAATCGCCTCACTTGCACTCAACAACCACACCCCGTCGCACCAAATCTTGATATAACTTCTGGTCGTTTTCTTGGATAAACAAAATAACCAAATCATCCGGGGGAAATTCCCGATAAAGATGCATATAGTGAACATGTAACTCAGGGCTTTCTACTGGCATCAATGGTCTGCCTCAACTTTTAATATCTTCACCGGCCAAAACCTCCCACGCATCTTGGTACTCGTCAAGAAACGCTACTACCCCTTTCGGATAAGTTAGTCTGTAAATAAAATTTTGTTCACTCATCCGTTAAATATAAAACATCAATCATATGTAAATTTGCCAGTAAAATAGCTGTATTCCCCAATTTACTTCGCACTTCTTCTGGCAAATTTGATCCACGACCACCTATCTTATCAACTAGCTCCTGATGCCTAACTACCTGATGCTGACTCCAATCGCTTGAACTAAAAATAGAACCATTTTCTCTGTAGAAAGCTTCCAAATCAAAAACCGCCTCGGCATAACCAACTTCATCTTCCGACAGAGGCCGTAACCCTTGCAAAATTTCTAACGTTCGTTCTTTGCTAATTGAATCAATCATAATTGTCAAATATACCACAAACTTGTTAATTTAATATTATTTTGTTAAAATAGTGTCCAATATGCCACTTCTCAGAGGATCAGTTTTACCATCGTTGGTTAAATTAGGACTTACCCAAAACCAAGCCCTAGCCTACCAAGCTCTTTGTCAACATGGTCCCCAAAGCGCCAACCAGTTGGCCAAACAACTCGATATTCTCCCCAACGCCTGCTATCGACTGGCCAAAGACTTAGAACGCTCTAATCTAATCACTATTAGTAATTCCCATCCCCAAGTTTTTACCGCCATCAATCCTTCCATCGCTCTCACTTCCTTCATCCAAAAACACCAGACTGATCTAGACAAACTCCAAACCCTTGCCGTAAACGAGCTGGCTTTCAAACCACCGACTTCAGAAACCCAAGTTGATTTTCTTGAACACAAAAACTTATTTTTCAACACCTACGTCAAACTGGCCAATAAAGCCCAGGAAGAAATTCTCATCATCTCCATTGGTGAATCAGTCACCGATGACATCCTCATTGCCAATCGTGATGCCATTGAACGAGGCGTAAGTATCAAAATGATTGCCCACAAGTACGATCATGAAAATCAGCAACTTTTGAAAAATCATCTCAAAATGGGCCTTTTGGTCAGGCATTTTCCCGACTGGGGTTTCCACCTAGTGGTAGTTGATCAGAAACATACCCTGCTTTCCGTAAACAATCCTAAGCAAACCGACGAACGGATCGGCTTTCACATTTCCAGCCTTGGTTTCACCAAAGCAATGCGAGACTATTTCTATTCTGTCTGGGAAAAAGCACAACCCATCAACTAACTATCTCAGTTTTGTTACTGAACCAAACGAATAATCCCCAACACCTGACTCTGATGTAAGATAATAAAACTAACCAAGTAGATTAGTACCGCCGGAAATACCAGCCACCGCTCCATGAAACTGTCAGTAGTCAACCGTAACCACTCAAACGGCGGGAAGCCAAAGTTTATCTTGAAAGGATAAAGAAGCGGTAACCCTTCTTTGGTAGTAAAGTCAGCAGCTAAATGCGACAGATACCCAATCATAATCGCTCCAAACACCAAAGAAACATCGATAGCGGTGCCATTGAGCAACTTCGGCAGTAACCATCCTAATCCCCGGTAAATAAGAAACGTTCCCAGTATCGAATGAGTAAAAGTTCTGTGCTTATAAAACACCCGCCGCAATACTTTCCCTACCGAATTTCCTCCAGGCAATAAATCCCACAATCTGTTACCGGCTTGATCCAAGTCCGGAACTAAGGCACCGATATCGCAGCCAATCACCGCCACCGCTAGCGTTAACACGTTGACAGACTGTGGCGGAAAGTAAACCGCCGCTGTCACCAAACTGGCAAAGGCAATGGCATCATGCGTCCGAGAGGTCATAAATCCTTAAGAAGTTAATGTTCTATCAATCAGAGAAACTATCCCCCGAGCTTCTAAAATACCACTCAAATCATCCCCAATCTCTTCTAACATCTTTCTATCTTGTTTATGAGACCAGTGCTTGCTATCAAAATCAATATGTCGCTCAATAAACAACCGAACTATCGGCTCGAGTGATTTATTAAATAGGGAACGAATTCCCGCGTACTCATCCCCTTTTTGCGACGCTCCAGAAAGCAGGGGAACAATGAATGCTATGTAAAAATCACGATGGACCGAAGTCGCTTTTAAAACATCTTCGCTGAAAACAAACCGCTCAAGCTGACCTAAACGCTCCTTAATTTCTTCAGTTGGTGGCAATTTATCAAGGGGCATTTGCTTTCGAGTTTCAACATCTAAATCTGCCTTATCGTAAAGATAAGAAAACATGCCCTCTTGCGCCCCCCACTGATCACCACTCGAATACAATGACAACACTAGTCGAAAATCTCTACTAAAAGGCTTTCGAAATTCAACTACGACAATACCTTTTTCGTCCATCCGGTGAATATCAATAACTCCCAAACCCGCATTGGTAAAAGCTTTTTTCCACTGATCAAACCAATCTACCTCTTGCCGGTACGGCTGGGTCAACCGCCTGTCCATCAATAACACCAGTAAACCTTTCGCACTCGTAACTAATTCCTTCTCAAAGTCTGGAACGACTTTACCTTCGAAAGGAGCTGGAAACGCTTCCACATATACTCCAGCTGGTTTTAACACCCTGGCCACCTGCCGCCCAAATGCCTTAAGCTGACCGTCGTCCAAGTAAAAGGTTAATCCGTTACTCGACACTAAATCAAAACTTTCCTTCGCAAAGGGCAACAATTCCGCCTGAGCCGCTACGAGATCGGTAGTCTCTTCCTTCTTTTCTTTAGCCAAACCAAGCAAAAACGCTAACTGATCCACCCCGACAACCTTGTTTACCTGCCGTTCCAGTGCTTTCATCGACTCACCGGTTCCGGTACCTACATCAAGCGCCCTACCCCATCGTCTAACCTTTACTAATTCTTCAATTCCCGACATCAACTTCGAGTTAGTTCTTCCCAGTATCACGTCGTACCAAGAAGCACCAATACTCGACCTTTCAGATAAAAGTCTATACCTCTCTTCACTCGTCTTCGCTTCTTGCAGCTTTTGCGCTACTGAAACCAACTCGGCAAGAGGAACATTATCGTAATAGTTCCTTCGCATACCACTGTTGTCTTCAGTTTGAGCTAGCTCAACCAAAGCAGGTAATAAATCATCCTCAAAAGGATTTTCCGTTATTTGTTTCGCAAACGATAAGTAAACCGCTTGCTCTTGTGGTAACTCACTCCCGACTTCGGCCATAAAACCATCCAATCCCGGTTTGGAAATGCCTTGACAAACCGGGATTGTTCATCGATTACACATTGACGTTGTAATTTTAAATTTTCCCTTGTCCACCTTACTCTTGACAAAGGTGGAACGTTTAATTTTCATCCCTTATGCCATGGCGCCCCAATCATCCCGCATTTCTTCCATTTGTAGATTTTACCGGTCTTGGGGTTTATCGCCCCACACGGACAGGGATCGTTGCGGCCGATTTTGGGTTTGCCCGACTCGACCTTTTGCAACGCTATGTGTCGATCAGGGTTAGATGCCTTATGGATAGTTCGAGACATCGCCGCCGCAAAATCGCCCGTCGTTTGCCGCCTCTCCACTGCTTTCTCCCCGGGCAACTCCACAGCCTCTTCCTTCTTCGTCTCCAAAATCTCAATCGGTAAAGGCGTTACCGGCATATTAGCCGGCTGAATCCTGAAAATCCTCCGCGCCACTTCAGTATCAATGCTTGAAAGTAACGTCTCAAACATCTCAAATGCTTCTTTCTTATATTCGGAAAGAACCGTCGTCTTATCACCCCGCAGCCAAATCCCTTCCCTTAAATCATCAATAGCGTCAATGTGATCCATCCATTTGCTGTCAAGAGCCATAAGCATCACAAACTTCTCGATTTGCCGCATCGTCTCACTCCCCATCAGCTTCTCCCGCTCACTGTAGGTCTTATCGGCAATCGCTGTCAGCGCCGCCACCATCGCTTCCGCCTCGTTTTCTTTACTCAACCGCTTAGATAATTGACTCTGCGAGGCCGTGTCAAAAGGAATAATTGTCACAAATTCTTTGACCATCGCCTCCCGTTCCACCTCCGTAAACGACTCCCCCGCTCTGGCCACCACCACAGCCTGAATCTCATCATGAACCAGTTGTTTTACCCTCTCGGACAGTTTCTTCTGACCCTCCTCACCCTCTCCTTCGGTCAAAATCGCCAGTCGTCGTTTATAAATAATCTCTCGTTGCTTGTTCATGACATCGTCATATTCGACCAGCCGCTTTCGTTGATCAAAATGAAACCCTTCCACTTTATGCTGGGCTTGCTCAATGGCCTTACTGACCATGCCTGCCTCAATCGGCTGATCCTCCGGGATTTTTAACATATCCATCAGTCTAGCCACTTGTTCCCCGCCGAAAAGCCGCATAATCTCATCGTCCAAGGCCACGTAAAACCGGCTCGACCCCGGATCTCCCTGCCGGCCGCCGCGACCCCGCAGTTGATTATCAATTCGCCGCGCCTCGTGCCGTTCCGAACCGATGATGTGAAGACCGCCAAACTCCACCACTTTATTATGGTTAATCTCCCACTCTTTCCATCCTTTCTTATCCGCCTTATCTTCAGGAGGAGCTCCTCCGAGCACTATATCCACTCCTCTACCGGCAATATTAGTCGCGACGGTCACCGCTTTCTGTTTCCCCGCATTGGCAATCACCAATGCTTCTTGTTCGTGATTCTTAGCATTTAAGACTTGATGAAGAATTTTTTTGCGTTTTAAATAGCCGCTGATAATTTCGTTATGCTCAATGCTTCGCGTTCCGAGTAACACCGGTTGTCCAGCCTCAAATCGCTCAGCCACTTCTTTAACAATGGCCCCGTATTTAGCCCGGGTAGTTTTAAAGACCTGATCCGGATAATCCTTCCGGATGGTCGGTTTATTTGTTGGTATTACCATCACTTCTATGTCATAAATTTTCTTAAATTCCTCCGCCTCTGTTGCCGCCGTTCCCGTCATCCCGGCTAGCTTTTCGTACATGCGAAAGTAATTTTGCAAAGAAATGGTCGCTAGCGTCCGCGACTCTTGCTGTATCGGTACATTCTCTTTGGCCTCAATCGCTTGATGTAACCCTTCCGAATAACGTCTCCCGAACATCAATCTACCCGTGTGCTCATCCACAATAATAATTTGATTGTCTTTGAGGACATAATCCCGATCGCGGCGGAAAAGCGTCAACGCTTTCAAAGCCTGCTCCACATGGTGAATCACGTCAAAGTCCTTCTCGTATAAATTATCTATTCCCAACTTTCTCTCCAACCGCCGCAAACCGTAATCAGTTAACGTTACGCTTCTAAGTTTCTCGTCCAAGTTATAATCCGTATCTTTAGTTAACTCCTTGATAAGTCCAGCAAACCGGTAATATTTTTCTGTCGGTTCAGTATCCGGCGCCGAAATGATCAGTGGTGTCCGTGCTTCGTCAATAAGAATCGAATCCACCTCATCGACAATGGCAAAGTGATGCCCCCGTTGCACCATCGCCGCTAGCGTCTGCGTCATGTTGTCGCGAAGATAATCAAACCCAAACTCGTTATTGGTTCCATAAGTAATATCCGCTTGGTAGGCTTCTTTTCTTGGCACCGGCCGCAAATGTTCCAACCGCGAGTCACCTCGCTCTTCTCCCGAATACTTAGTATCGTAAATCGCCGCCGGCTGGTCGCCTTTACCGGAATAAATTACCCCTACTGTCAAGCCCAAGGTGTCAAAAATCGGCCCCATCCAGCCCGCATCCCGTTGCGCCAAATAATCGTTTACAGTCACCAAATGCGCTCCCTGGCCGGTAAGGGCATTAAGATATAATGCTAGTGTCGCCGACAGCGTTTTCCCCTCGCCTGTTTTTTGCTCTGCCACTTTGCCTTGATGAAAAGCAATCCCGGCCATCATTTGCACGTCGTAATGAGTTAGGTCCAAGGTTCTTTGTGACGCTTCCCTGACCGCCGCAAACGCCTCCGGCAGTAGATCATCTAAAGTCTCTCCCTTAGTTAACCTCAACCTAAATTCATCTGTCTTTGCCGCCAAATCTTTATCCTTAAGCTTCTTAAGCTTAGCTCCCCACTCATTAATGGCCGCCACCACCGGCTCCATCTTTTTGAGTTCTTTGGCGTTGGTATCAAACAGTTTGGAAAGAATCTTCAACATCTCTTCCGCCTCAACACTAAATTGTAGCTTGAATTAATTAAAAACACTAGAAGTGATAAAACCACAGACAACAACAAAATTTGTGGAGCTCGCAGCTAAGAGTGTCTTCTATACCTAATTCACTATTCGTTATTCATTTTCTTTTTATCACTTTCATTCCCATGTACTTTTGCAACACCTCAGGTACTACCACCGACCCGTCCTTCTGCTGATAATTCTCTAAAATAGCGATTATGGTCCGGCCAATGGCAAAGGCCGTACCGTTAAGCATATGGACAAACTTCATTTCCCCTCTATCACGATAGCGAATATTAAGCCGCCGTGCCTGAAAATCAGTTGTTGTTGACGTCGACGTCACCTCTCGGTATTTTCCCTGTCCCGGCATCCACGCTTCAATATCATATTTTCTGGCTGCCGGCACTCCCAAATCGCCCGTACACATTTTTACCACCTGATAGGGAATCTTTAGTGCCTTGAAAAACTCCTCTTCTAAATTTAAGAGAAACTCGTGTTCATCATCCGATTTCTCCGGCGCGGCAAATGAAAACATCTCCACTTTGTCAAATTGATGTACCCGAAGTATCCCCCGCGTATCCTTGCCGTACGAACCTGCTTCCCGCCGAAAACACGTCGAAAAACCCATGTATCGAATCGGTAAATCATTCGCACTAAGCACCTCTCCCGCATGCATTGGCCCAATCGATTGTTCACTCGTCCCTACCAACACTAACCCATCCTTATCCAACACGTACATGTCATCCTCTCCACTATGCTCCAAATATCCCATCCCACCCATCATTTCTTTTTTGATTAAAACTGGCGTCAGTATCGGTACAAACCGTTCTTCTACTAAAGTTTTCATAGCCAACTGCACCAAAGCAAATTCCAACTGCACCGCCGCCCCTTTAAAATAGCCAAACCGCGAGCCGCTAACCTTCCCTGCCCGCTCCACATCGATAATTCCCAACGACTCACCTAATACCAAATGATCTTCAATGGCAAAAGGAAACTTCTTCGGCTCTCCCCACTTCCTAATAATCTCGTTCTCCCTCTCATCCTTTCCCACTTTCACATCATTGGCTGCCGGATTAGGAATCTGCCGTAAAACCTCATCCAACTTCTCTTCAGTCTCCCTCAATCTTGGCTCCAAATCCTTCAATTCTCTCTTTAACTGAACTGATTTGTTCTTCAGTTCTTCGGTTCTTTGATTCTTCAATTCCTGGTTAATCGTGTTCCGCTCCGCCCGCAGTTTTTCTACTTTACCCGTCAATTCCCGCCACTTTTTATCAGCCTCAAGCGCCTCTTCCACCACCACTGAATCAATCCCCTTTGCTTGAGTACCGGTTTTTAATTTTTCCGGTTCTGCTCGCAGTTTATTAATATCAATCATCATTCCTCCTCATTAATTCCTAACACAATTGTACCAACTTCCTCCAATGAAATAACGTAATTGTCTGCCAACTGCCGAACCCGTCTCCGTTCCACCACTCCCCCAAAACCAATAAATAAATCCGCCACCTCCCGAGTATACACGTCGGTCATGGCATCCCCAACATACACGAGCTGACGCCGAAAGTTATGGCTAATAATAAAGTCTCGCTTCCCGCTGGTGGTCGGCCGTAAACCATTAGGTATCACCCGAGTTAAAAAACCTGCTTCGTCAGTAGTTAGTTCCAACGCCCACACCTTTTCAGGTTCAATTCCCAAAATCTTTGCCGTGGACACAATTGCCTGTCGGTAAGCTCCCGTTACCACCCCGATGTCTAAACCAGCCTCGCGCAGACGATGGATGGTAGTTATCGCGTCAGGCACCAACGACCGCTGGTAAAGCTCGCTCAATTGATCCAAATCTTTCCCGGTAGGTTGGATTACCTCCAGCCGCCGGTAAAAAACATCCTCAAATGCCAATTCACCCTCCATCGCCAACCGGGTTAACTGACTGACTTCTTGATATTTCCCCTTCATCCGCGCCAACTCATCAATCCCCTCAATCGTCACCAGAGTACTGTCAAAATCAAATAAGAGTGTTTTTATTTTCATCTCTTTCCCCACAAAAAAAGGCACCTCCTAAAGGTCCCCTTCTTTTGATAAAAGGAAGGGAGGTGCCACCTCACTTCAACTCATTCCTGCTGTCACGGGCTTACCCGTCCCGATTGCTACCTCGGAAAGCTCGTTAGTTGGAAAGCCTATCTCGTCAACAGGCAAACTAACTTTTCACCCTCCGAATCCGCCAACTGGCGGAGAAGGAAGACAAACGCTTTTTTAGTTAACCTAATCCTATCATAAAATTCTCTCCCTGCAATATGAAGGTAACCAAACGCTGCCTGGCTTAACTAACAAAACCACAAATTACTCGTAGCTAATAAAAATTCTTGAAACCCAACGCATAAATCCGTCGAAGACGGATCAAAGTAAACCATTAATGAAGAACAAATTTTCGGTTACCGAAATGTTACAAAAGAATTATCCTTAAAAAACAAATCCACCTGTTTAGAACATTTTGCGTTCATGGGCAGATGGATTTGTTCCCTTCAGGGTTAAGCCTTCAGGGTTTTCCCTCACCGGTTATATATACTAACCCTCATTCTAACAGCCGTCTCAATCCGTATTGGCTACACATTGTCTCGGCCGCAGCCACAATGTCCCGCGTGAGCGGCAAAGTGTCTAGTCTCATCACCTGTTTATGGGTAAACCAACCAAAACTGTTCGTCTCGTTTTCGTAAGAAATATCTACTGCCTGATTGCCGATATCCACTAGATAAACAACCAACACTATCTGACTATCAAACCGCCGCGCTGTCTCGTGTCCATACCAAATACTGGTTTTGACAATCGGTAGGGGGTAAATAATCCTCGCCTTCACTCGTAATTCTTCTTCAAGTTCTCTTAGCGTCGTCTCCTCCGGCGTCTCGCCAAATTCCAACGCCCCACCTGCCACCTGCCATTTATTATGCCAGGCTTTTAAATCCGGTGCGTTTCGCCGAGTCAAAAGGTACTGACCTTCTGTATTAATCGGCAACCCCAACCCGCCAACAATAATTTTTCGAGGCATACTTTTCTTGCTCTGCATGGAATATTACCCAACCCTAAGGTGTTAATGGCGGATCTATAAACGCAAAGTAATCAGGATTACCCTCATTTATTCTAGCTACCAGATCCCCTGCAACATTTTTAGTCGAATAAGTGCCGTACTCAACCGGCCCAACCAGTAACATCCATCCCCACTCTGCCCACTCGGCAAAATTAAAACTCTCAGGTTTCTTCTTTCCCACCAACACCCGATAATACGTTTCCTCATTACACATGTATCTTCCTAATTAACTCCTACTGACTCGTTTATACTACGTCCTTTTCCCTACTACAACCCCAACTCATCACCAATCTCCTACTTTGGTTTTTGGAAGTTTATCAACCACTTGAATAACACGCTTAGAAACAACAACCTCATTTTTCCAAGTGAGGACTCCCCGGCCTAAAAGGCCGGGGCCTCTTTTGTTTTCCTATATTTCTAATCTTCAGATTGGATTTGGTATATCAATAAATTCTACTTCAAGTTTATCTTTAAACTCTGCCTTAATCACCTTGCCGAGCTCCTGCACGCCAAACACTTCCGTCGCGTAATGCCCACAAGCAAAATAATTAATCCCACTCTCTTTCATTTTATGCGGTACTGATTCACTCGGCTCCCCTGTAATAAAAAGCTGCACCCCTTTCTCCTCCATCTCTGCCAAATGCTCGCCATAAGGTTTACCCGCTCCGCTCACCACGCCAATAGTCGTCACTTTTTCCGGTCCGGAGAAAACCGCAAATACGTCATGTTCAAACAATTTGGCACAGCGGTCGGACAGCTCTTTAATCATCATCGGCTTCGGAAACGTGGCCGTATATCCCCATTCTTCAAACAACGATTCTTTTAATTGAGCTCCCAGTTCACGAATTATCACCGCGTTATTCCCCAGCGTTGGATGAGCATCTAACGTATAATGAAAACCCATCACCGTCATTTTATTTTCAAAAATCAGACGCAACCGTTTCTGCGAAAACAGTGGATAGCGTGATTTATATGTCCTCACATCAAAACCGTGATGGAAAATACCAAAGTTGGAACCAACCCGCTCTACTTCCTTCAAAAAATCTTCAGTCAAACTAGTTCCTAATGCCACTTTGTTAACCTTCTCATCACCCAGTACTTGCACTCCATTTGCTAGCTCGTCTTTCACCAAGGCCTTTTGCAACCATTCCTCTCCAATAGTTTTATAAATAAACTTAATTAACTCATCCCGCTTAATCATCTTACCCCTTCCTACTTACTGACGCCTTAAAACGATTCACTGCTATCTCTTTGTTCTCTATTAACAACCACGCCGCTTTTGGCCCATATGTCTTTCCTAAAAGAGCCGTATAAATTGCTGTAAACGCATTTTTCCCGGATAAACCCCTCTCCTTAGCTTTCTCATACAGCGCCTGCTGCAGATCCTCAGCAGCACTCCACTCCTTACCCAACAGTTTCGCCACCTCGCCTAAGTACTGCCTTTGTTCACTTGTCAAATCAGCGGCTTCCTTTGGTACTTTCTTGGTTATTTGAAACACTTTCTCCGAGGATGCATATCGCTCCAGCCAAATCTTCGCATATCGCCCCCGCTCATTAAGTACCTGCTTTTCCCAATCAGTCAACTCACTTCCTTTTACTGCCTCAAATTGATCAATCAAATTTACTTTCGGATCTTGCAGGTAATAAGCCACATCTCTAAACCGCGGCAAAAAGTGCTCCGCCGGCGGTTTACCCTCAATCTGCGACAATTCAAAAATCCTCGCTAGTTTTTTATCTTTTCCCCGCCAATAGGAAACTGCCACTTCATCGTAGGCATCAAACAAATCAGGAATAGTATTTCCTTCGGGATCAAAATTGATCGCCCGATTGTACCTGACCCGCGTTATCATAAATCGAATTAAGTACGGCGGAATAATTTCCGCCACTTCTTTGGCACTACTACCTATCCCTCTGGAAGAACTCATCTTTCGACCTCCGGTCAAAAAGAACTCGTGGGAAAAATAAAACGGCACCGGATAGTTAATCACCCGCTTAGAAACCTGTTTAGAAATATCATGTGAGCCACCCTGGCTCATATGATCTTTACCTGCCCCTTCGATGGTTACCCCAATCACCTTCCATTTGCAGGCCCACTCCACTTTCCACGGTAATTTACCAGCATAACGGACTTTGTTGCTAAAAGGAGATGTTTTACCCCGATATCCACACCCTTTCGTCCAGTCGACCGCATTGATTTTGCACTCGTATGCTACCCTATCACCATCCCAACCAGTCACCATCGTTGTCGACAACTTACCGCACTTCTCGCACACCACACTAAAAGGAATCCAACCTTTGGGTTTAGCATTTTTCCCATAAAGCTCAATATAAATATCCCGAATGACACTTGCCTTATCCAAACATTCCTTCACCACACCGTTCATCCTGCCGGAAAGATACAACTCCGAACCCCAAATCACCTTCGGGTGAACTCCGATCGAGTTAAAAATTTCTTTATACTCCTCACCCCATCGCCGCCCGAAAGACGCATAGCCGGAATCAGGTGACGGAATCTGAAACAAAGGCCTACCCAAATGGGGAGTGAATTTCTTTTGATCAAGGTAAACAGGCAGGCCATCCATCGGATCGTGATCCTCAAGCACATAAGAAAAGGTTACGCTAACCCCTCTGTCTTTAAGCGCCCGGTAAATAAGCTCATGCGTCACCACCGCCCGCACCGACCCGATATGCACTCGCCCAGAGGGAGTCTTCATGTCATCCACCCAATAAGGTCGATGCTTTCCTGAATCAATAATGGTTTGCGCAAACTCGTCTGCCCAAAACATACTCTTATCTTAACAAAAATCCCCTCAATAAGGGGATCATCGTACCAACAGTTTGCCACTGCCGGTACTAATCAATCTTTTTGATCTCGTACAGAATTTTCCCGACTGGCGCCACAAATTCAACTTTCTCCCCCACTTTTTTACCTATGAGCGCTCTCCCCAGCGGCGACTCATGAGAAATTTTCTTCTCCGTCGGATCCGCTTCATACTCACCCACTATGAAGTAAGTGTGCGTCTGACCATTAGCCCGCACCGTCACCTTACTTCCTAGTGTCACCGCTTTCGTTGATTTACCCGTCTTTATGATTTTAGCTCGGACTATGAGGCTCTCCAACTCTTCAATCCTCCCCTCAAGAAAAGACAAATCATCCCGAGCACTGTGATATTCACTATTCTCTGATAAATCCCCAAAATCTCGGGCACGTTTCACCCGCTCGATGGCGGCCGGTAACTTTTTCTCCTTAACCTCGGCTAACTCTACCACGAGCTCATCATAACCCTCTTTGGTTAAACTCACTTCATCATTACCATTCATTGTCTAACCCTCTCTTAAAAAGAAACTCCGTTTAAAACGGAGGCTTTCCGGCAGAAATCAATTTACAAAACCGTATCCTACCCTAAAACTATCTTTCTAGCAATACGCACTTAATATATCAATTCTATAAGCAGTGTTTACACTAAAAATTTGTTTACAAATTTTCAGTGCCGCCAACCGGATTCGAACCGGTGTGTCATGGTTGAGAACCATGTATCCTTGGCCTCTAGATGATGGCGGCTTTACTTCATTATACCAGATGTAAACTCTCTATTATGATACAATTTACCCATGCCTCTAGAGGAAGAGTTAGACCGCTTCAAAGCTAAATTTGATCGTCAGTTGGAAATTTTTTTAATCGACAAAATTAACCAACACCGCCAAGTTGACCCCGTTCTAGCCGACATGACCAAACGGGTGGCTAAACGAGTTTTGCGCGGCGGCAAACGTATCCGTCCTCTCCTGATCAAACTCGCCTACGATCTAGCCGGCGGCAAAGACTCCGAAAAAATTATTAAAGCCGGCATTGCCATCGAACTCCTCCATCAATATCTTCTCACTCACGACGACATTATTGACCGTGACCAAATCCGCTACGGCGGCGATACGCTTGAAGTCGATTATCACAAACTCTTCCAAAAAAAATTTAATAAAACCGATCCGCACCTCGGCCTTTCTCTTGGCATTATCGCTGGTGACCACCTTCATACTCTAGCTCTCGACGCCCTTACCGAATCTGGCTTTCCTGCCGAGTCTATCATCAAGGCCGTCAACTGGCTTAACCAAATTCTCTATGATACCGTCGCCGGCTTTCAAATTACTTATTTTCAAAATCACCTACCCATCGCCAAAGCCGAAGAAACAGATTACCTTAAGGGCATCCTCCTCGTCAGCGGCCGGTATACCATCGAAGCACCTTTAATGCTTGGTCTCATCCTCGCTGACAATACTTCAATTAAGTCAGCTTTACATCACTACTCTCAAAACGTCGGCTTGGGCTTCCAAATGCAAGACGATATCCTCGGCTTGTTTGGCAACACTAAAACTACCGGTAAACCAGTTGGCAACGACATTCGTGAAGGTAAAAAAACACTTTTACTTGTCAAAACGTACAAAAGAGTAAATTCCGAAGAAAAAAAGTTTCTTCAAAAATGTGTGGGTAAAAATATTACCCAAATACAACTTCGGCAAATTCAACACTTGGTGAAAAAAAGCGGCACTCTGAAAGAATGCCAAAACCTAGCTAAAGACTATGTTAAAAAGGGTAAACGCGCCCTATTCACCCTAAAAGTAACTCCCTCTCAAGCCACAACCTTGCTTACAGACATCGCCGACTTTCTCATTACTCGATCTAAATGATTGTTTTTCCTTCTTACCAAAACTAAAGTCAGCACCTTATCCATATGATCGACGAAGTGAAAGTCAATATCATTTTTAACTTCCTTCGGTACATCAATTAAATCCTTCTTATTGTTCTTAGGTAAGATGAGTGTTTTTAAACCTGCCCGATGAGCCGCTATCACCTTCTCTTTCACCCCGCCAATCTCTAACACTCTCCCCCTCAAAGTAATTTCTCCTGTCATTCCCACATATTTTCGCACCGGCCGCTGGGTAAAAGCAGACACAATCGCCGTGGTAATAGTAATTCCCGCCGAAGGGCCATCCTTCGGCACCGCTCCCTCTGGCACATGGATGTGGACATCAGTATCTTGATAAAAATCTTGCGGTAACTTAAGGGGCTGCCAGTGACTTCTAACATACGACACCGCCGCTTTGGCAGACTCCTGCATCACTTCTCCGAGTTGCCCGGTTATTATCACCTTGCCTTTCCCCGGCATCAGCGCCACTTCCACAAACAAGATATCTCCGCCAGTCTGCGTCCAAGCTAGTCCAGTTGCTACCCCTATCTCGTCTTGCTTTTCCGCTACCGTATCCGTAAACCTTGCCGGTCCCAAATAGTTAATAAGATCATGAGGATTTACTTTTATTCTTCCTTTTTTGCCTTCGGCAAATTGCCGTGCTGTTTTTCGAAAAATTTTACTCATTTCCCGCTCCAAATTCCGCACTCCCGCCTCCCTGGTATATTGCTTAATCACCATCCGTAACACCGCCGATGGGATTTCTACATTCTCTTTCTCCAAACCATTCGTCTTCAACGTCTTTGCCATTAAATGCCGTTTGGCAATTTGAAACTTCTCTTCTTCGGTATACCCAGCAAACCTAATCACCTCCAACCGATCACGTAGAGCGGGAGGAATGGTATCCAAAACATTGGCGGTAGTGATAAAAATTACTTCCGACAGATCAAATGGCACTTCCAGATAGTGATCAGAAAATTGATAATTCTGTTCAGGATCAAGCGCCTCCAATAGAGCCGAACTTGGGTCTCCCCGAAAATCAATACCGACTTTATCAATCTCATCCATCATAAAGACAGGGTTTTTAGTCCCCGCCGTTCGAATACCTTGAATAATCCGCCCTGGCATTGCCCCCACGTACGTTCGCCGATGCCCCCTAATCTCCGCCTCATCCCGGATGCCACCGAGAGAAATTTTAACAAATTTCCGCTTCAGGGATTTGGCAATTGACCGACCAATACTCGTTTTCCCGACTCCCGGCGGACCGACAAAACATAGAATCGTTGGCACCGACCGAGCCGACGGCTTATCACCACCATCCTTAGTCTTTTCCTTTTTTTGCTTTAGTTTTAAAACAGACAGATATTCAACTACTCGCTCCTTAACTTCCTTCAAAGCATAGTGATCCTCATTGAGTACTTTTTCTGCTCGTTGTATGGTTGTGTTATTTTCACTCCGTAAACTCCAGGGCATATCAATAACCGCATCCAGCCACGTCCGAATATAACCACTCTCCGGATGATGCAAACTCATGCGAGCCAAACGTTTCAACTCTTTCATCGCTTTGTCTTGAACGTCTTTCGACATACCCGCCGCTTTAATCTTTTTTTTGAGTTCGATAAGTTCTTGATCTTCGCTCTCCTCATCACCGAGTTCTTTTTGAATGGTTTTAAGCCGCTCTCTTAACACCGTCTCTCGCATACTTTTATCAAATTTCTTTTGTGTTTTACTGGCAATGCTTCGTTCAATTTCCAGTACTTTTATTTCGTGAGACAAATGTTCTCCCACTTTCTTCAGCCTTTCCGTCACATTAGGCATTTCTAAAACTGCCTGTTTTTCCTCGGTTTTAATCTCCAAAACACTCGCCACCTGATCAACCAACTCCGCCGCTTCCACTCCTGACATCAGTTTCATAAAATTCAAAAACTCCACACTCTTACCCAAGCTGACTGCTCGTTTTAATTCGTTGGTCAAGTGCCGCACCAACGCCTCCACCTCTGAACTCTTCTCGTCAATATCGGGAATCTCTTCGACTCTAGCCACCATAAAAGGCAGTTGGTCGGTTACTTCTTGAATCCGTACCCGCTTAACCCCCCGTACCAAAGCATTTAGTTCGGTATCTGTCTTTAACGTCCGCTCTATTACCGCCAACGTCCCGACGCCAAACAGATCATTCGGCTTAGGATCATGAATTCTGGCCTCTTTTTGGGCTACCAAAACAATTTGTTTATCTCCCTTAAACGCCGCTGTTACTGCATTAACCGATTTGGGCCTGCCGAAAGTTAAAACAGATTCTGTATGAGGAAAAATTACCCCTTCCCGAATCGCCACCAACGGGTAAGCGGGGAAAATGGTAGATTTGGGAGTCAATACCAATGCCATATATTATAAGTAATCTAATAAGAAGTAATCGGTAACCTAAATTAGCAGTATAATCTAACGAGTGCTAAATGTCAACGTCGGATCTTTACTCATAAGAGGCTAAATCGGTTTAAAGCCGGATTGAACACCCCCGCCACTCGGCCAATGATAAAACCGACCAAAGCTGCCACCAGCGATATACCGGCAATCTCTAGGACACTACGGAAGATGTTGGTACCGGTGACCCTGGCTTTCCATATCCCAATCGCCACCAGTGCTGCCACCGCCGCCACCACCGACACTCCGAGAGCCCATGATAACGGCACCACCATATAGGGTAAAACCGGTACCGCTCCCCCCACTACATACGCCACTCCCATCAAAAATGCCCGAAAGGAAGACTGTTTACTGGCTACCAAGTGTAGCCGCGCATGCTTAGAATTATTAGCTACCCGAGCCAAAACTTCTTCTTCCGACTTATTGGATAAATACGTCCCTGCTGCCATCGATAAGCTTTCCACCGCTATTATCACCAATCCCGCCAAAAGAATAGTGTAGCGATCTTTAGTCCCTTCGGCTATGCCGGTTATCACTCCGAGCGTCGATACAATCCCGTCTTCCAAACCAAACACTATCTCCCTCAGTGAAAATACCAACCAGCGATTAGGGAAGTTCATAATCGTACTTTCAAATAACCGACTTGTTCCTAACGCTCTAGCCAAGATCGATAATAACGTTTTGTCGCCTCGCTCACACTCAAGGCCACCAACCCTTGTCCTGGCTGACCATAGAAAATCAGGCTTCCCAAAGGTAACAGCATCACTAGAGGCAAAACTGCCAGGTCTTCCTCTCCCCGCACCTTTACCAGCCCCCGATGATGCCCCTGCACCTGTTTAAGCGCTCTCACTAAATCTGGTGTTACCCCACCGGCAGGATTATCTGCCGGCACCACCCAAGCCTCTGACCCGGCCAATCCGGTAACCAAAGCCGTCGATTTTCTGCCGATTATCTCGTCAAACACACCGTAGTCAAAAGCTAAACCGTTTTTCAAAAAGAAACCGACAGCCACATCACCCACCAACGCTAGTTTGGTCGGCCGCACCGCCGCTATCACTAACCGTAAATCCAGCGCCCGGGGAAATCTAAATAATGTCCCTTGAGGTTTCCTTAACTCCTCTTTCTGACTCGGCGACAAATCATACCGCTCCTGAAACAATGCCTGAAATAACCGTCCCTCCCGATCAATCTCTCCGAGGCGAATCCTGGTCGACGATAAATACTTACCCTCTTGGTCAGTCACCATCTCCGCCTTGATAAGGGGCAATGGCCCCATTCCTACTAGTTCCCTCTTAGTATTGATCTCCCTACCTCCATCGTAGGTTTGCTGGGTTACCACCACCGCCTCAATCCCCGGTTGGCTGACAGTAGGACCATATCTATCCTCAAGAGGTATCAGTTCCACTCGCTCCGAAAGTCCCTGCTTTCCAATAAATTCCTCTAGTTCTTGCCGCCTTTGTCGAAACGACTTAATCAGGTCACGAGCAGCCTTAATCTGAGGAAAGTCATCTGATGTCACCCCAATAATCACTCTCTCCGCCGCCGCCAATGCCGAAGCGATAAACCGCTCGTGACCCCTATGAAGATGATCAAACGTCCCTCCTAAAGCCGCCAGCCTGTATCGTTTCATCGTTTTCCCTCATCTGTTTCAAACTTGGTCATCACCACAATCGGCACTCCCTGTTGGTTGTACCACTGATTAAAAGAGAAAATCTCTAAATAATAAACCGTCCCGCCAGCTAACCCGTTTACCACCACCCGATG
>MHDE01000030.1:19157-19441 GCA_001803465.1 Microgenomates group bacterium RIFCSPHIGHO2_01_FULL_45_11
CGGTCACGTCGGTTATCTGCACCTGCCGAGGTATTAAGGTTGGCTTAGCCTCAGTAATTATCCCAGTTTGCTTCCGCACTAGTTGAATCGCTAGAGGCAACATCCCCACTGTCAAGGCCAGGATCACCGCCCAAAACACCCGCCGGGTGTCTTTAAACCGACTATAAACCAGGACGCTAAGACTAAAAAGCAACACGATAAAAAAAACCATTACCGCCGCCGTCAATTGTTCGTAACCCAATTTAAACCCGCTCTCAATTAAAGCTACCTGTGCTCCCGACTTA
>MHDE01000031.1:0-18837 GCA_001803465.1 Microgenomates group bacterium RIFCSPHIGHO2_01_FULL_45_11
TACCATCATCGTTTGGGAGAACCCCAAAACAGACAAGGAAGAACCATTAGGGATAGATTTACCTTTAAAGCTAAACTGTAAAGTCAAAACCGCCGCTCCCGGCGTCAAAGGCGACACTGCCGCCTCTGTCTACAAAGAAGCTTGGCTCGAAAATGGTTTGAAAGTTCGCGTCCCTCTTTTTATCAATCCCGGCGATACTATTCGCATCGACACCCGTAACGGCCAGTATGTCGAACGGGTTAGTTGACCTGGGCAAAATATATCGCTAAAGCAAAGATTGCCATTTGAGGCACCAACCCCCAGGGTAAACCTAGTTTAGTATGCCACCAAGATTGTAGCCGCTTGATATTGATAAAGGGAGCAAAGTGCCAATCAAATAAATGAAACGGCGCCTCGAACCAGTCAAATATTTGGGCTAAAAACATCGTTATAAAAAGCGTTGTCGTTTCCACCTGGGAACCAAACAGCCACCAGCCAATTCCCATCCCAATTGCCGCGTCGGTTAATGAAGTCGATAGAATCGCCATTTTTGTCCGTTGGCTATATCGCGTATGAAGATCCCAGTGAGGAAAGAAATCAAGAACAGGGTGTGATACCACCGCTGCCATATAACCCAGTTCTGGCCGACTGACACTGGCGGCAATCATTGCCCCGACTACTGCGTGAGTTGCTGCCAACATGTAAACCCCTGCGGTTTTGTTAGAGTCTAATCAAATTTTCTTGAAGTCTTTCTAGAGACGAATATCAGGCAAAAAAACTTTTCTCAAGTTTATATATTTGATATGTACCCTATGATACGATAAACCCGCTCAATGAGCAAGCAACGGTCTTATGGTAGTATAGGAGGAAGGTTACCATGTTACCAGTTTTAGTTAGCCTCGGCCCCCTGACCATTTATAGCTACGGCGTTTTTTTAGCCCTTGGTTTCTTGGTGGGGTTATTCGTTGTTTGGAAAAAGGGTAGAGAAGCCTACTTTGATGAAGAAAGCCTCTATGATACCGTCTTAGTTACAGCTCTTTTTGCCCTAGTCGGTGCCCGTTTCTTTTACCTAGTAACCCACCCCGCTGATTTCGGCTACAACGTTTTTAGTTGGGTTAACCTGATTGGTCGACCGGGCTTCTCTCATTTAGGAGCCATTATCGGCGGCGGTTGCGGTTTGTGGTGGAAAACCAAAAGAAGCCGCCTAGATTTTTTTGCTGTCGCCGATGCCCTTAGCCCGGGAACAACCGTCGTCACCATTTTTGGCTGGCTAGGCGCTTTTCTCAACGGTACCGCTATCGGCGTTCCTACTACTCTCCCTTGGGGAATAACTTTCCCTGGCCTGTTAGAAAAGCGTCATCCGGCTCAAATCTATGCCCTGCTTTTGACCATTGGCTTATTTACGTTCTTATGGTGGTCAGAGTCAAAATACCGGACTTTTAACTGGTATCGCGGTAATAAAAGCAGCGCTCGCCCAGGATTTCTCACCATGACCTACTTGGTTGGCATGGGTTTAACTGGATTATTAGTTTCTCTGGTTACTACGGCTGACCAATTCTGGTTCGGCCTGCCGGCCACTACCTGGTTTTGGGGAGGCCTAACTATGGGTGGGATGATCGGTTTGTATCGTCGTAGCGGCCGACGCTTCCGAGACGACCTTCAGTCTGTTACCAGCGCCGTTTCCGGTCACCGCCGCCGCGGCCGCCGTCAGAGCCGCGAAATTCTGACTGCCTAGTTCCTTTGCAAAAGTCCATTTTTCGTATATGATTACGTCGAATGAAAGAAATGAAGCCAAAACCTAACCCGTCCCTTCCCCCGCAACAGAGAAAAATTAGGGGTTTTAATCCTGGCAAACTTATCACCTTCCCCGCCCAGGTTTTAGAGCCGATTAAACATTATCTTTTGCACCAGGAAAAGAAGCTTAACCACAGGAAGGATTCACTCTTAAAAGAGGACCCGTTTACCAATCCTGACCGCCTCAATGATAATGCTTCAATTGATACCGATGCTGCCGAACAATTTGGTCATGCTCGTAGTCAGGCGCTTCGTCAAGAAATTGATAAGACCCTTGTCCGCATTAGAAAGGCTTTAACTCGCATAAAACTCGGTCGTTATGGCCTGTGTGAAAATTGCGGCCGCATGATTGATACCGATCGCTTAGCCATCGATCCCTCAATTCAATTTTGCCTCTCATGTCAGAAAAAGCTTCAATCCAAAGAAGAAGAATAAGCAGAAATCGAATCGTGTTTCTCATCATCACTTTCACGGTGGCGCTAGTGGTAGCGGTGATGGACCAAACTATCAAACATTGGGTAGTCACCGCCAACGTCACTTATCGAATTAACACCGGCGGTTTTTTAGGGTTATTCGCCGGCGCCGTCTGGATTCAAGGCATGGCTCACTGGCTGTTGGTGGTAATGCTTGGTTATCTGTTTTTTTTCCAGAAAAAGTATTCCTTTGTGGAGGGGATAGCCTTGGGACTTCTCGTTGGCGGAGGGGTAGGGAATTCCATTGATCGGTGGCGTTATGGGGGCGTGGTTGATTTCATTAATCTGCCACTCCTACCCACTTTTAACCTGGCAGATGCGGCCATCACCGCCGCCGTTGGGCTCGTCATTCTCTCCGCTATAGTCAAGCAAGAGAATGTATAAGGCTTACTTTCTATGAACCTCAAAAAAACGCCCACAATCGTCTACGAAGACGACTACTTTTTAGTTTTAAACAAGCCGCCAGGGTGGATAGTCAACCGTGCCGACTCGGTCAAAGAGGCTACGATTCAAGATTGGCTCAAGCAAACATTTTCTTATTCCCTGTCAGAGGACGATAACTATCGCAGCGGCATCGTCCACCGCTTGGATAAAGACACCAGCGGTCTGCTTCTAGTTGCTAAAACCGAAGACGTTTGGCAGGGTCTTACTCGTCAATTTCACCTCCGTCAGGTTAAAAAAGTCTATCAAGCCTTGGTGCATGGTCGGGTCTCTCCCGCCAGTGGTTATTTCACCGCTCCTTTGGGTAGAAGCAGTCTTGATCGCCGTCGCTTCACGGTGATTGTTTCCGGTCGGTTATCCCAAACCAGCTATCAAGTAGAAAAGCATTTTAGCCGTTGCCGTTTTTATACCCAGCCAGTTCCCCAATATGCTGCCGGTTTTTCTTTGCTTCAGTTATTCCCTAAGACCGGCCGCACCCATCAGTTACGGGTAATCTGCCGGTATTTAGGCTATCCCATCGTGGCTGACTCCCTTTATCTGGGCAAACGCCTCATGGCGCTCGATAGACGTTGGCTGTCACGGCTATTTCTTCATGCCGAAAAGCTCAGTTTCACTCACCCGGTTACCGGACGCGCGGTAGCGTTTTCTTTGCCGCTGCCGCCCGATTTAAAAGCCGGACTTAAGTATCTTGAATAAACGGCCAGAATTTTAAGATAAGCTGGAAACTTCTTCGTCAAGCCATTAGCCACCGTCATCTTTAGTTTACCTTGCTCTCTGGTAGTGTCCTGTCGTAAGATAAGGCTATGCTGCCCCGAAGCCAACCGTCGACTCATCGCTTAGCCGGCCCAGGCCGACGTCGAAAAGTCAAAGGCGTTTGGAGTTCCAAACCACCTCATCAGTCACGCTGGCATTGGTGGCTGATCCTTATTCCCATTCTGGCAGCGGGATTGGTGGCTCTTAATATTTTCCGCACCTCTACCTGGAAACAGAATGACCGTTTCACTGTCGTTATTTTAAATAGCAGCAGTCAGACTGTTGAGCTCGTCAGTCTTGACCCCGAAGCCGACACTATCTCCGTTGTCAGGTTTCCGCCCACTACCCAGGTTACTGCCGTCTATGGTTATGGTCGCTATTCCGTTAGCGCCCTGGCCCACCTGGGGGAAGTGGAAGGCATAGGCAACTCTCTTATGGCCTTTTCCCTTCAAGAAATGAGCGGTTGGCCGGTTAGAGCGGTCATACCTGACCCTACTACTAGACGTGATGATCTAATTCTTTCACGACTTAAATTAATCTCTGTCAGAGAGTTACTTCGATTCAATAAGCGCCGATTAAATCTTTTTGACTCCTGGCGCTGGTTTAAAGAAGTTCGCGAGAGTAGAGAAGACAAAGTGAATATAATTGACATCCAATCGCCCTCACTCTCCGAGCCGGTAGTCGAACCAGACGGAATGGTTGTTTACGAGCTTAAAAGTTCAAGCCTAGACACGAAGTTAAGAGCGTTTGCTGCCAAGAGCTATCTCAAAGACAGCTTTAAAATTGCCATTGTCAACACCACCCACCAGTCAGGCTTGGCTACCCACGTCGGTCATCTATTGGCCAATAACGGTTTGGACGTTATTGCCGTTTCTGATTTTCCCCAGGTCAACCGTGAAACCCGTATTCAAGTTTCCCAAACTTCCTTCCGCCAAACTCCTACCGGTCGGCTCATCGACTCTCTTTGGCCGTATGCGGTCTGGTCTACTGCCATTACTGACTCGTATCGTGCCGACATCGTCATTCATATCGGCCAAGATTACCTCAACTTTCTTACCACCAAGCCCGGTCGGCCCGTTCTTTAACTGGTAAGTTCAAAGACTTTCTTTAGAAGAGGGAAATGATGGCGTATTACCGAAGCGTTTAGCTCGATGCGCTTCTTTGATAAACACCACTACTTCATGAAAAGAGGTTGACTTGACCACCGCTTCGTACCGATTGCCTGACAATATCATTTTATGTAAGAGAAAAGAAATATTGTCGGGTAGCGATCCCACATACTCATTTTCTTGAGTAAATATAGCCAACCGCCGTCTCTTAATTTGGAGTTTAACCATCTCTCCTGCAGTGATACTGTCAATAGTCGTCGGATTACCTAAACGCAACAAACTCACCGATTTAGTTTTACCAGGTTCCTCCAAAAAATTAATTGTCAGAGATTTTGACCGGTGGGGAGTTGCTGATTTAGCTAACCTGGTCAAATTTTTTTGCGCCACCGGGTTGAATCGATCCAGCCGTAACACCCGTTGATAGATTGATCGGGCCTCGTTCAAATCTCCGAGTTCCCAGTAGGCCTTAGCCAGTCGGTTAAGCGCCGCCACATTCTTTGGATTTTCCTCCAATATTACCTGGTTGAAGTTAATTGCTGTTTCCCAATTTTGGGTCAGAGCCGCCTGGATGGCTTTTTGTTCAAAATTATCCGGTTTCATGGAAAATAGCGGTTTCAGATGTGGAGGTTATTTTAAGTGATCCTTTGAAACATCTAATAAAGCGAAACATAATACCACAGCTCCACTGTGGTTTTTTATAGCTACGTTGTTACTTCCTGTCAAGAGTGATAAAATATCTTTACTGAGAATGAGGTACTATGAGTGGTCATAGCAAGTGGAGCACCATCAAACATAAGAAGGAATCCACCGATCAAAAGCGGGGGAAACTCTTTAGTCAAATCTCGCGTACCATCACCATTGCCGTCCGCCAGTCAGGAACCGGCGACCCGGATCTTAACCCCTCTTTACGTTTGGCTCTCGAGAAAGCCAGAGCCGCTAACATGCCGGGTGAAAATATCAACCGAGCCATCCGTCGGGGACTCGGTCGCGGCGACAGCGGCGCTTTGGAAGAGGTTACCTACGAGGGCTACGGACCGGGTGGGGTAGGGGTGATGGTAATTGCTCACACCGACAATCGCCAGCGCACCACTGCCGAAATCCGTAACATTCTTGAGCGCCAGGGAGGCAGTCTCGGCGGTCCCGGCTCAGCCGCTTTCCTCTTTGAAAGAAACGGTGTCAACTTCGCCATCAAAGTCCCTTTACCCGTTAGCGACCAGCCGACGCGCGAGCAGGTTTCTAAACTTGTCGACAGTCTCACCGAGCACGACGACGTCGAGACAGTGGTCACTAATTTAGCCTAATTTTTCATGCGCCATTACCTTCGGTCCCCATATCACTTATGCCGTGATATTCCAAGCGGGCAATCAGGGCTTATTTATCCTAAGTTGGAAGGCCTAGCCCGCGTAGTTTATTATGTCATTAAGGTTAAGAGCGATGACTAAACGGAGAAAATTCATCTTAAGTTCTTTTATTTTAGCCGTCTGTCTTTTGGTTACTCAATATATTCCCGTAGACTTCCGTTTTATCGGTGTGGCCATTTTATTTGGGATAAGTTACGCCGTATCTGCTTGGGCGCTTTCCGAAGATTTAAAAGGCATAGAGTGGGGGACAATCATTCCCGTCCCTGCCCTCTATTCCGCCAGCGTTGCCTTGTTCTATTATCTTTTGCCTCAAAATACACTAGCCAGGCTATTGGTCTTAACCATCTTCGGCGTCGGTATGTACGCTGTTTACTTAACCAGCAATATTTACTCGGTCGCGGCGACACGTACCATACAGCTGGTTCGGGCTGCCCACGCCGTCGGTTTTGTCATGACTCTTCTCACCTTGGTACTTTTTTTTTACACTATTTATTCTCTGCATTTGGACTGGTGGGCCAACGGACCATTGGTCGGCCTAGTCTCTTTGCCGTTAGTCCTTTCTGCTCTCTGGTCAGTCAAACTTGAAGAGCGGGTATCCGTCAAAATTATCCGCTACACCGTCTTGATTATTCTGGGTTTGGTAGAAGTGGCCACTGCCATCTCGTTTTTGCCACTTACTGTCTGGGTTAGCTCGCTATTTATGGCCACCGTGGCCTATGTGGGTTTGGGCATTCTTCAACATGACCTTTCCGAACGTTTGTTTGAAAGGACATTACAAGAGTACATCGGCATCGGCATTTTTGTCTTATTAGCCACCATGCTCGTCACCCGCTGGAAATAATTAACTAAGTCAACTTCCGAAGTAGGGAAGAGGGAAGCATTATTGGACTCCACAGGCAAAACTGCCATTTCTGAAATTTCTGTCATGGTTTCCACTAGCCAAAATTTCCAAAACGAATTAATAAAATGGTTTAGATCGTCCAAAAAAATTTATTCGTTAGCAAAAGAGGGGAGAGACTGCAACCACAAAGCCTATAATAATTAATAAGAGTTTTCACAAGCAACGATCAGTTTTCACGAAAATCACATACGAACTGAATAACTATTGAGTAAAATTGATGATCAATTCACCAGGGGAAATAAGTGAGTTAGGACAGATTGATCAATCTTTTTTACCATCCCTACCAGTAGTCATGGTAACTTATTTCAAATAACGAGTAACTTTTGTTTAGTTTATTGTGGAAAACTCTAGACTATCGTCGAGAAGAGAAGGGTCTCTTGTCAAAAAAAGGAATATTACCAGAGGAAATGATATAGTTTGTATCATTTAATTTAAAAAAACCCGAAGCTTGTCAAAGGTTGAATGAATACTTCCCGCTAGGAGAGAAAAGTGGTCGTAGCTGGAGCTTGTGACAAAAATCAGAAATAATCTATCGGGTTCTGTTCCCTTAATTGGTTAACCTTTTCTTCCCCGCTAAAGTACCCAGTCAAATGCTAATCAATATAGTCGCACAATATACCTTTTACGACATAATACCAAGTGCTAGACAGGCTCAATCAAGAGCCGCGCTGCCATCAATAAACACTGTCATTGCTTATAGCGTGTACCCCTTAGCTTATCGCCTTTTTGTCATTTCCCCTTTCTACCAAAGCAAACCAATTTCTTATATTTGAACAAAAACCCGAAACCCTAATAAAAAAAGAATAATGAGTAAGAAGTAATGAATAATGTTAACAGAAAATTCATTCTTTTCTATTTTCTGCTCATAACTTTCTTTATGGTGATTTAGCGGCCGTATCCACCCAAACAATCATCAATTCAACGATGATAGGCTTACCTTCATTACCAAAAAGCCGATTTTGGGCCATTAGACGCTGTCTAAGCCAGGTAGAACCAGGCAAAAGCAGTTAGGAAAGTTGGGAAATTATCTTTTGTAAGGCTATATAATTAGCCACCGGTTCACGTTGTGGTTCCACAATCGCCAATACTTCTTCGGGTTGATTGATAAAAAGTTTCAACAGGTTCAATAATTCTGGCTTCGTTGGCACAATGCCATCGGTGGCCAAATCCTCATCAGTAATGCCGTGATGCGAATCCGTGCCGTTGTAGGGCGGTATGACGCTGTTGACATGCAAAACTTTTGTCATTGGTGCCATTAGCTTAGTATTAGCAAACAATTGCTTAACCAATTCCTCACGAGGCTTATCAAACCCGTCACAGAAAGTGTGAATGAAATCATTAGCAATATAAAAACCTTTTTGGGAGAGCTTGATCAAGCTGGCCACCGGCACTGGCAAATTCTCATGGGGGTTTAGTCGACCCGCCTGAGTATCCCAGGGTTTAGGATCTTTGGCTGGTACGGTTTCGGTTATCAATAGTACCCCAAGCTTTTTCGCCACTTGGTTGAGGCCAGTCAACGAGGTTTCCTGAGTTGTTTCTGCCTCCTCAACTGAAATTTCCGGATACAGACCATCTATTTCCGCATGCCTTTTCTCAAAATCAACCAGGAATGCCCGTCTGTTACCCGAGTGAACCAAGACATAGCTGAAGTGATTATGACAGGCGGTGTGAATTACCTCCTCAACTAACTTGAGCGTTGGTTCCAAAATCTTTGACTCTGGATAAGCCAGGTTAGCTAAATGGCCTTCCCCTACGGTTGCCCAAAAATGCAACCCTACCTTAATCTTTTTTTGCCGTAAAACCTCAAACATCGACGTGTATTCTTCTGGCTGGTCAGCTCGATACCAGATTTCACAATAAGGAGTTTGAGTGATCGCTAGCAACTTTCGCCAGTTATCTTTGAAAGGACCAATCTTTATCCCCGGAATAATCATAATGTCATTATTATAACTGTAATTCTTAACTACGATCTACGCACTACTGCCTACGATCTAAATTACGTCGCACAATATTGACAGGTTGGGCGATTTAGGGTAACCTGGTTACTAACGTATCGCTTGAAACTACGATCTACGCACTACTGCCTACGATCTAAACTGCACTTTAATTAATTGATGTGACTAAAATTAAATTATATTGATGAATTCTTCCATTTTAACAGCAAAACATTTTTCAAAATATTCTAGGCCTATCCCCTCCCCCCTTATAGGACGCCATATTTTCAAACTATATCAAAGTATCTCAAACATTATAAAAATATGTTGATCTATGGCGGATTTCTCGGCAACCGGTTTTTTAGCAACCTAGCCTTGTAAGTGCTTATGACCGATAGTAGTAGCCTAAGTTCCCTCATCCAAGACTTCCTCGAGCATCTTGAAATCGAGCGCCGCGTCAGCCAGTTTACCATCAGAAACTACGCTCACTACCTTCATCGATTTTCTGATTGGTTTACTCACCAAGCTGTCGGCGACATCACCAAATTAGATATTAAACTGGTAAAAAAATACCGCCTCTACCTGTCCCGCCTCACCGACCACCACGGTAAAACCCTTGCTTTTGTCACCCAAAGCTATCATGTCATTGCCCTAAGAAGTTTTTTGAAGTGGCTTATCCGCCAGGACTATCAAGTCATCTCTCCAGAAAAGATTGATCTGCCCAAGGGAGAAAGCCGCTCCCTCAAATTTTTAAACCGAGAGCAAGTCGAACGGCTTCTATCCGCTCCTTCCATTAGTAACTTAAGCGGCCTGCGCGACAAAGCCATCCTTGAAGTTCTTTTCTCCACCGGCCTGCGTGTGTCCGAACTCATCAATCTTAACCGCGACCAAATTGACCTTAAACGTAGGGAATTCGGTGTCATCGGCAAAGGCCGGCGCGCCCGCATCGTGTTCTTGTCAGGGCGAGCTGCCGACTGGCTGCATCGCTATCTGGCTACCCGCCAGGATGACTGGCTGCCCCTCTTTGTCAACCACTATCGCAAAAAAGTTGACCCTCATACCAAAGGGCTAGAGATGCGTTTGACCGCAAGAAGCGTCCAACGCCTCGTCGGCCACTATTGTCAAAAGGTCAAATTACCAGTCCAAATTACTCCCCATGGCTTGCGTCACACTTTTGCCACCGACCTACTCTCATCCGGCGCCGGTTTGCGCGAGGTTCAGGAATTACTCGGCCACAAAAATATTGCCACCACCCAAATCTATACCCACGTCACCAACCCACAGCTGCGGCGCATCCACGAAAAGTACCACAGCGGCAATAAGTGACAATTGACAACTCGTACCATTAATAGTACGATTCATATATTCTTATATGAACCAAGTTGCCATCTATACCGTCAGCGAAGCCAGAAAAAGACTCTACTCACTCATTAAATCTGCCAGCCGGGGTTTGCGTTCCTACGAAATCAAACTCAGAGGCAAGAGCGAATCAGTCATCCTCATCAACAAGCGCGAGCTCGAATCCTGGCAAGAGACGCTTGATATTTTGAGTAACCCCGAAGAAATTAGGGCGATTCGAACCGGCAAAAAACAAAAACGCACCTTATCCCACGCCGACATGTTAAAAGCAGTCGGGCTCGGTAATGAATCTTAGCTATACTCCCCAAGCAGTTAAACAAATTCAAAAGCTTCCCCAGGCAGAAAAAAAGAAGGTAATTCGGAAATTGGAACTTTTAGTCACCGATCCCAAAGTAGGTAAGCCTTTAAAAGGCGAACTTGAAGGCCTTTATTCCTTACGCGCCTGGCCGTACCGGATAATTTACAAAATCAAATCGTCGACCATAATCATTTACTCGGTCGCCCATCGCCAAAGCGCCTATCGTAAGTGAAGAAATTTCCACGAAAAATACCACAGCGGTAACCGCTAACTTCGCCTTTTGACACTCTAGTGTATACTCAGGCTATGGACGTGGCGGAATTACTTCGGAGAATCGACGGGGGAATTGAGCTAGCTCCTGACAACGGTAGTTCAGACTTTGCTCTTCTCCGCAGCTTGTATCCACTGGCCGCCACCGTCATCGTTTCCCAGGGAGATAATTCACCAGTGCTTGATGTTCTAGGAACTGTTTACCCCGTCATGTTTGTTATCGAAGTCGGTCGCTGGGGCTGGAGGGTATTACAAGAGTCTGTTGCAGAGTAAAATAATAGAATAAGTGCAAGTTTTTCTATGACCCACGAAGCTGATATACCACAAGATGAATCTGTTCCCGAAACGCTGGGGGAGGTTCAAGCAGAACAACCGAATATTCAAGTTGAGCTGTTAACTCCGGTGTATACCGATCCTGGGGGCCGGCGCTACTATGCCGACGGCCACGTTGAAACCGTTACTAAAGATGGCATCGTCTGTGAACATCCAAACGGTCGAATTCACCGGCGCGCCTTGCTATAACCTATCTAACCTTTATCTCTCAAGTAACCACGTTTTGGGGTTTGCCTCGGGCAAGGGCAATAATATTTTTCACCCAAATCCGAAACAGATTCTCTAACGCCTCTTTGGTGTACCAGCCAAAACCCTTAATCATAACCACATTATCAAGTTTTGCTAAAGGTCCACTCTCTAAATCTTCCGCTTCCACCGCATAGCCCGCCACTTTCCCCGACTTGACCGCTTGGGCCATGGCCCCCTCATCCACCAAGGTTCGATCTGCCGTATTAACAATAATCACTCCTTTTTTCGTCAGAGAGAGAGAGAGTCATTATTGATCATATTTTTTGCTTCATCGCTGTCAGTTACATGCAGACTAATGGCGTCAGCCTGCCTCAATAATTCTGGCAACGTCACCATTTCCACACCCGGCTTGTTTCTGGGCGAGCGATTGTAGGAAATTACCTTCATGCCAATTCCTTGCGCCAGTTCGGCCATTCGACTGCCGATATTGCCAAGGCCGATAATTCCCAACGTTTTACCTTTAAGCTCAAACCCCATCTCCAACTGATAGCGACCCTCACGGGTTTTTCTATCAGTCACCATGATGCGTTTCGCCAGGTTTAACATTAGGGCCAGGGCATGTTCGGCGACTGACTCCAGTGAGTAACCGGGAACATTGCTGACGGGAATCTTGCGTTTCTTGCAATAACCTAGATCAATCCACCCATAGGCGGTCGTAGACAACGCCAGCCCCTTAAGATTAGGCAACGCCTCCATGACTTTAGTTAATGGTTCTTTTGCCTTTTCAAATCCTCCCAAATTATCCGGATCTACTGCTAAAATCTCCGCTCCGTTGACCAGTTTAGTTAACTCCTCGATCGGATATTCCCGCCGCGATTCGGTGTAAGTAATGTCACCCAGATTATTAAGTTTTGCTTGCAGTTCGTTGGAAAATTCACTTTTTGGATTTAAAACCGCAATTCGCATTTCACTAAATCCTTATTAGCTAGTCGCTGGTTTAGCGTTTTCCCACAGCCCTATTACATTTCCTTCCGAATCTTTAAAATAGGCCGCAAAGCCCATGTCGCCAACCGCCATTTTAGGCCGAATTACCTTTCCCCCACCCGTCTCAATCATTTTAGTTGTCTCATCAATACTGGCTACACTAATGGTAATTACCGGATTGGTTATCGGCTCTTGCCGCTTCAGCATGCCGCCGTTAATCGCCCCTGACTCTTTAGGCATTTGCTTTTCATCCACCTCTACCGTATGGACGATGGTGTAATTCATCTCCGGCATCTCGTTGATCCCCCAGCCAAAAACGGTTTGATAAAACGTTTGTGCCCGCTTCACGTCATCAGCGGGAATCTCGAAGTGAACCACTTTATCCATAAAATCTCCTAAGTTGGTATTTGAATGACAGCAGTCTAACATAAATCAATAAGACCTACCACTTTATCGAACTACGGAACACGTAAATTGACAAACCCACCGTCAGACAGTAGCATAGTAAGCCTAAATAGATGTGTGGCATTTTTGGCTACGCCGGCACTAAAAAGGACGCTGCGGAAATTGTTTTTTCCGGGATTAGATCTCTGGAGTATCGCGGTTATGATTCCTGGGGGGTAGGGGTAGTGCCAGCGTCAAAGTCAAAGTTTCTTATCTCGCCTCTTGCCGTTAAAAAGCAAGTCGGTAAAATTGGCCAGGCTTCTATAGCCGATTTACCCCAGGGTTCGATTGCTTTTGGCCATACCCGCTGGGCTACTCATGGCGGAGCCACCGTCGAAAACGCTCACCCCCATCTTGATTGCACTAAAAGATTTGCCGTTATTCATAACGGCATTATCGAAAATTACGAAATGGTGAGGGATAAAATTCTAAGAAAAAAACATACCTTCCGTTCCCAAACCGATACCGAAGTTGTTGTCCATCTGATCGAGGAACTGGCTCAAACCCAATCCCTTCGTCAAGCTACCCGCCAAGCTTTTAATCTTATTGAAGGCTTAAATGCCTTTATCGTCTTGGATTCGCAAACTAAACAGCTCATCGCCGTCAGAAATGGCTCTCCCTTGGTAGTCGGCTTTGGCCGGGGAGAAAACTTTTTAGCCAGCGACGCATCGGCTCTCCTCCCCTACACCAAAAGAGTTCATTTTATGGAAGATAACGAGATGGTTATCATTACCGATTCGCAAACCGAATTTTTCGAAACTAAATCGGGAAAAAAGCTTAAACCCCTTATTCAAACCCTCAACTGGTCCTTTGCCCAAGCTGATTTAGGCAAATTTCCCCACTTTATGCTCAAGGAAATTTATGAGCAACCGAAAATTCTATCAAATATTAGTCAGGTATCGACGGTAGAAATTAAAAAAATTGCCGGGCTTATCGAAACAGCCTTTGGCACTTATCTGGTTGGCTGCGGTACTGCTGCCTACGCCTGTTTGGCAGGCAGTTACCTTTTTTCCAAAGTCTCAGGCTTTCACCTTAATTGGGCTATAGGGAGCGAATTTGGATATCAACTCGATTTTTTAACGCCTAAAAGTTTGGTTCTGGCTCTGTCCCAGTCCGGCGAAACCATGGATATTTTGGAGTCGGTTAAGAAAGCCAAAGCCAAAGGAGCCAAAATTGTCTCACTGGTTAATGTCTTCGGCTCATCCCTCTACCGCCTGTCCGATTACTCACTCCTGATGGGAGCCGGTTCGGAAAAAGCTGTGGCTTCCACCAAAGATTTTACCGCCAAACTTGCCCACCTTACCTTACTGGCCTACGCTTTAAAAGGAAAAATTAAAGACGGCCAAAAGGTAGTGGCGCAAGCGGCTAAAGTGGCAGCAGGAATTTGTCAACGTCCGGATCTTTCGCGCCTTAAAAAATTAGCCAAATTGCTCAAACATAAAGACCATATGTACATCATCGGTCGTGGGCTCTCCTATCCAGCTGCTCTGGAAACTGCTCTCAAAATCAAAGAAATCTCCTATATTCACGCCGAGGGTCTCCCAGCCGGCGAACTCAAACATGGACCTTTGGCTCTCGTGGAAAAAGGCACTCCTTGTCTTGCCTTCCTTCCGGGCGACGAAACCTATGGCGCTAACTTAGCCGGCAGCATGGAGATGAAAGCCCGCGGCGGCTACCTTATCGGCATTTCCTATAAACCCCACGAAATCTTTGATTATTACATCCCGGTTGCCGACTGTCGCGAAGCCACCATTATCCCCAATGTTGTTGTCGCCCAACTTCTGGCTTACTACTTGGCGATAGAGCGTGGTTTAGACCCGGACAAACCGCGCCATTTAGCCAAAAGCGTCACTGTCAAGTGAAGAGGCTGAAACTTTCTACCGTTCCGATAAATGTCGGTACCGGTACTGGAATAAAAACTCCAACTTTAGCGGTACCACTGAGTTCTAGGTAGGTAAGAAAAATTAAGCTTTGACCTTTCTTGGTGGCGCTCAAGCGCCAATTCAATCAGTCGGTCAAGAAGTTTTGGATGTGGTAAACCAGTCGCTTCCCAGAGTTTCGGATACATACTAATGGAGGTAAACCCGGGCATGGTGTTGAGCTCGCTTAAATAATACTGATTCGTCTTAGCGTTGACTAAAAAGTCTACCCGGGCCAAGCCAGAACAGTTTAATAACTTGAAAGCCAGCAGCGCCGTTTTTCTTATTGCCCCTGCTAATTTCTTTGGTAGCTTGGCCGGAATGATGGCTTGGCTCTTACCATCAACATACTTAGCATCATAATCATAAAACTCATTGCTGGGGATTATTTCTCCCAACACCGACGCTTCCGGTTCGTCATTGCCTAGCACCGAACATTCAATCTCCCTGGCTTGTGACACTGCTTTCTCTACCAAAACTTTGCTGTCCAATTTCAACGCTTGGGTTATCGCCCGCCTAAGCTCACCTCTTCCTCTCGCTTTGATGACTCCGACACTACTGCCTTGATTAGTCGGTTTAACAAATGAGGGATACCCCAGTTCTTTTTCTATTTGTTCAGTTAACCGTGCCTTATTTCGTTGCCATTGGTTATTAGTAAATCCCACAAAATCAACTACCGCTATTCCCTGTCCTTTACACAATTGTTTTTGCACCATTTTATCCATGCACAGAGCCGACGCCAACACATTACTACCAACATAAGGAAGTCTGGCCATCTCGAGCATGCCTTGGATAGTGCCGTCCTCGCCGAACGGCCCGTGAATCACCGGAAATACGACATCAACTGGCTGATTGTTGGAAGAAAGATCTGGCAATTGACCACGGTGTCGGGTCAAGGCCCGGGATTTTTGAACTGAAAGTGACTGGCGAGTAGATGTTGGTAGCAGACTCGGTTGCACTGCCCAGGTATTTTTTTTGGTGATCGTAATCGGCACTAGCTCGTACTTTTCCGGGTTCAAGTTAGCGATAATCGACCGCGCCGACACCAAGCTTACCTCATGCTCGGTATTCGTTCCCCCGTAAATGACCGCCACCCGTATTTTTTTCATAAGGAGCTGAAAGGAAGCTAAATTGTAGCAGCTCACTATGTTACAAACAACTCACCAGGAAAGTGAGCCGAAGAGCGAACGGTTAAATCAGAAAACACCGCCGCATAGGTAATTTTAAGCGTCGTTTCAATACTTTTCCAACAAGTTGACGGACTGACGAATAAGGCTGTGGCCACGCCGTCCGCCACCATGGCCGAGTTAGCGGTTACAAACGTGGCCGCTACTTGGCGGACCGGTTGTTTAGTATGAGGATTAATTAAATGATGGAAGTTGCCTACCCTTCGGTACTTGGGACTAGAACCGGCAAACGCCTGGTTTTTAAGTTCCAACTTCCCAATCACTTGCTTAGTTTGTTGCGGATGTTGCAGACCAACCTGCCACCCCTCACCCGTCTTTTTAGTAGTAGCGTACATGTCTCCGCCGCCGTCAATCAGAAAATAGTTAATATTCTGGCCTGTTAACAATTTTGCCACTTGGTCAATTAAATATCCTTTGCCAAAGCCGCCGAGGTCAAGTTGAGCTCCTTTAGGTTTAACCAGCTTTTTATCAAAAAAAGATAATCGTGAAGTTCGGTAGGCCGTTAACCGCTTCTTGTCTAACTTGAACTGATAGCGTCTATCATAGCCATACGCTTCCAGTACCCCCCCGATTGTGGATGTAAATGCTCCCTCGCTTAAATCTGTCAATCTATTAGCAAACTCTAAAAGATTCAGAAGTTCGTCAGAAACCGGTATCACTCTTTGCTTACTCTCATTTATCCGACCAATTTCACTACTCGGAATAAACCGGGAAAAGCGTTTTTCAAACCGTCGTGCCAGGTTAACCAATTGGTTTTTAACAGCTGGCGGGAATCGTCTGTCCTCAATTAAAACCGTCCACCGGGTACCCAAAGCCGAAAACTCAACGCGCTCCATCAGTTTAATTGCTCTTTAAGCTTTAAAATAGCTTTATTGAAGGCTCGGGTAGTCAGCGAGGCCCCGCTTACCCTATCCAGTTCTCCCACGTTAGTTACTAATTTACCCACCACTCTGTCGCCAACCGCCTCGGCAAATCCGCCTTGATATTCGCTGGCTGCTGCCGACTTACTAATTAAGTAGACGGTCACGTCCTTAATTCGTCCCTCATCATCAAGGGTCAACTGAAACACGTTTTTTTGCTCGCCCGCCGGCGTCGGGTAGCTTCCTATATACCGGTAATATTCACCCTCCTTAATCCAGGCAACTTGTCTTTGACCCAAACCGATGCCTTCTACTCGCCACGCCCTCCCCGGGGGCGATGTCGCCAGAGCCGTACCGACTACCAAAAGAAAGATAATTAAAAAGGCGACTCGAGTTACTTTCATCTGCTTTATACTTTATAACAAGATATAGATAACTTCTACCTTAGCGTTACATAACTACGCAGTAGTTTTATACTATACTAAACACTTAATATTATGGTCACCCCCATCACCGTTACCACCCTCTACCTTGCCATTCTCTATTGCCTTGCTCTTATCGTGAACCGCCCAGTCCCGTTATGGTTTGAGTTATTCAGAGTGAGCGGGCTTATCGCGGGCTTTATCATACCCCATCTCATTTACTCCCGAGTCAAACACTACCCCATCCGCATCGAAAACATCCTTATCACTAGCCTGATAATTCTCCTTATCGCTAGTCGGTCCACAACTCTCTGGGGTATGGTGGTTATCGGCCTAGTAACTTTCCTTATTAAAACCGGTTTACGATTAAAAGGATTACCTTTATTTAATCCGGCGGCAGCTGGTTTAGTCCTCGGCGCTGTCGTTGGCGTTATCCCCAGCTGGTGGGGGGTCAGCCTTGCCCCCCGGCTCCCTTGGTTTGATATTAGTTGGCTAATGTTTATCACCCTTCCGGTCGGCATCTATCTAGCGGTTAAATACCAAAAGCTGCCCACAGTCATTGGTACTTCTTTAGGTTTAATCGTAAGTTACTTACTCCTTAATCGTGAGTTACCTTTAAGGTTACTCTTCGAAGGCACGGCAGCCTTTTTTATTTTCATCATGGCCACCGAACCCAAAACCACTCCGGTTCAAGATAAAGACGAATGGTGGTATGCCCTTAGCCTGGGCAGCCTGATCCCTCTCTTACTTAAGTTTGAAGCTCTGCCCCCCTACCTTACTCCCTTAATTATCGTCAATGGCCTCTTTGCCCTAGAGCGGTTGTTACTAAGTTTTCCAAGCCAAAAGTCCAAGCTTGGCTCGATTAAGCTACAACTTAAACCTGATCTTCCTCGGTCAGGTAGCCAATAATTTCCGGTAAGTTAAGATACCGATGTTTATTCTTCCGAAACCGTTTGGCGGCCAGACCGCTCAACAACGAAACAAAACGGTAAAAGCGAGATTTATTCCTGAGTGTCTTTAATCCCAAAAAACGCACTCTGCTAAATGTCTCTAAGGTATCCGCATCCTGGAGTATTTGGGCGTACAAAGAATATTTTTTATTGAGTCGGCGGAAAGGAAAAGCAAAAGTGTGATGGTAGATAGCTTCCTCCAAAAGATAGCGGTCAGCTTCGCTTAAGCCAAACTGTCCAATTAGGCTCGGCACCACCCGCTTTAATAACCGACTTTCTCTAAAGAAGTTTAATACTCCCGGTTTGAAGCGGGTAAAATGAATATCATGCAGTAAACACGCCGCTTCTAGGAGATCAATATCAATGTCTCGTTTCACTCTAAGGATTGACACGATCAGCCGGGCGTTATCGATGACCCTGACCAGGTGGTCAAAATCATGCAACGGGTCAATGCTTTTGGCCACTTCCCGCCTAACAAAATCCCGAATCTTATGTAACTGAAATTTAGTCACCCATTCCCTCCCTTTTAATGGGAGCCACCGCTACCACTTGATCATTTGCTTTAGAGAAACGCATTAAAATCACTCCTTGTGTCGGCCGTTTTAACTGAGGAATATTTTTGAGAGGCAACTTAATCACTTGGGCTTCCTTGGTAGTCAAAATCACTTGGTCATCATTTTGATCAACGCTTAAAACCGCCGCCACCATTCCGGTCTTGGTGGTCAAAGTCGCTACTTTCACACCCTGACCACCGCGGTGTTGACTGGGATATTGAGCAAACGGAGTGCGTTTGCCAAAACCTTTTTCCGTTACTACCAAAAGGTCATGGAAAAACCGCCGCCGCTTATCTTGGGGTCGCTTGAGTTCCGGGGTCAAG
>MHDE01000031.1:18854-25364 GCA_001803465.1 Microgenomates group bacterium RIFCSPHIGHO2_01_FULL_45_11
TCAAGTCTCTGGCGGCAATTACTAAGTCAGCCTTGGCCAAAGTTACCCCCTTGACTCCTTGGGTGTCCCGAGCCGTCGGTCGAATTTGCTTTTCGGAAAAACGAATCGATTTACCCTGATGAGTAATCAAAATAATGTCTTGTTTGCCGTCGGTGACATTGCCCCACACCAACTCATCATCTTCCTTAAGAAGAATTGCAATTATCCCGCTACTTCTAATATTTTGGAATAAGCTAATCGGCGTTTTCTTCACTAACCCCTGTTTAGTCGCAAGCATTATAAACTTATCCTTAATTTCTTCTAGCTTTGAACTGACGGTAATGACGTTTTTGACCAGTTCACCCTGCTCGACATTAATTAGATTAATGATGCTCGTCCCTTTTGCCTGGCGAGATCCCTCTGGTAATTCGAAAACCTTCAGTTTAAAAACTCTACCTTTATTGGTGAAAATAAGCATGCTGTCGTGGGTATTGGCGGTTAAAATGTGAGCGATCGGATCCTCCTCTTTAGTGGTCATCCCGGTCACTCCTTTCCCTCCTCGCTGTTGTGTCCGATAGGCTGTCAAGGGCATCCGCTTGAGATAGCCTGATTCAGTCATCGTGATGATGGTCATCTCTGCCGGCACCAAGTCTTCTTCGTTAAACTCGTCAAGCTTCGACTTAACTAGTTTGGTTCGCCGTTCATCGCCGAACTTTTCCTTAACTTTTTTTAGTTCCTCGTCAATAACCGCGAGTACCTTTTTAGGATGGCTTAGTAAGTCGATTAGATAATCGATTCTGGCTTTGATGACCTTATATTCGTCTTCAATTTTTTGGCGTTCGAGTGCTGCCAATCGCCTTAGCTGCATGTCCAAAATGGCCGTGGCCTGTATCTCGGACAACTTGAACTTTTTCATTAAATTGGTTTTGGCAATGTCGGCGTCTTTGGAGCGTCGAATAGTTTCAATCACTTGATCTAAATTATTAAGAGCAATAATCAAGCCTTCAAGGATATGGGCTCTAAGTTTTGCTTCTTTAAGTTCAAATTGACAGCGGCGCACCACTGTCAGTTGTCGATGCTTGACGTATTCAGTTAAAATCGTCTTTAAGTTCATCAAATGTGGCGTTCCCTCAGAGTCCAAAGCCACAATATTAGCGGCAAAAACTGTCTGCAGTTCCGAGAAGTTAAACAAGTTATTTAGCACCGCTTTTGGTTTGGCATCCCGTTTCAAGTCGATGACCACCCGCAAGCCTTCTCGATCCGACTCATCCCGTAAATCAGCTATGCCGACGAGGCGCTTTTTTCGTACCAAATCGGCAATTTTAGCCACCAACCGGGCTTTATTTATTTGGTAAGGCAATTCCCTCACCACAATCTGATAGCGGCCACCGCTGCCCTCTTCTATGGCTGCCTTGGCCCGTTGTAAAATTTTGCCTTTGCCGTTAAGGTACATTTCCCGAATTGACTGCCAGTCATACATGACGGCTCCGGTGGGAAAGTCCGGCCCGTGAATATGGTTTAAAAGTTCGTCAACCGTGGCGTCAAACTCAAAGTTGCCCGTCAGTTTTTTCGCTTCGGCCATGGCTAGATCTAATTCAATTTTTTCTAGCCCGCTTTCTCCTCTCGTTACTGTTCGGGCTGAAGCGATCAGAGTCGAGATGGCGTCGATCACCTCATTTAAGTTGTGTGGAGGAATTTTAGTGGCCATTCCCACCGCAATCCCTTCGCTCCCCATCAGTAATAAGTTAGGTAAATTTGCCGGTAACACCGTCGGTTCCCGTTCGCTGCCGTCAAAGTTATCAATAAAATCCACAGTCTCTTTATCAATGTCCGCTAACAGTTCATCAGTGATTTTGGCTAGCCTAGCTTCCGTATAGCGCATTGCTGCCGGCGCGTCGCCGTCGACAGAGCCAAAGTTTCCTTGTCCGTCCACCAAGGGATAGCGCATGGAGAAGTATTGGGCTAACCGGACCAGGGCGTCATAGACAGCCATGTCGCCATGGGGGTGGTACTTGCCAAGCACTTCTCCTACAATTCTGGCGCATTTTTTGTAGGCGGAGCCGTGAGTTAAACCCAAGCCCTTCATGGCAAAAAGGATGCGCCGATGAACCGGCTTCAAGCCGTCACGCACATCAGGCAAGGCCCGCGCCACGATCACGCTCATGGCGTAGTCAAGATACGACCTCTCCATTTCTTGTGCCAAAGACACGGCCTTGACTAAACCAAAGTCTGTTTTCGCCACCGCCTCGCCAGCCGGGGTTTCAGCTGTGGTCAATTCTGTCTCTCTTGCGAAAGTCTCATCCTTCATAAGGTTGGGAAAATTTATCGTCCTAAAGTATACCGTTTACGCGCCTGGCTAAGTATCTTTTCCGCTTCTTCTTCACTCCTCCAGTCTTTCAGTTTTACCCATTTCCCCGCCTCTAGGTCTTTATAGTGTTCGAAAAAGTGACGAATTTGGGTTTTATTGCCCGGCGGCACATCATCAAGCGACCGCCAAGCCCCGCAGATAAAGTCAACTTTAGATAGCGGTACCGCCACAATTTTATGATCAATGCCTTCCTCGTCCTCCATTTCCAAAAGCCCTATGACTTGACAATTAATTACCACTTTGGGTACCAGCGGTTGAGAGGTAAACACAATCGCATCTAAAGCGTCACCATCCTCACCCAAAGTTTCTTGGATAGAGCCGTAATTTACCGGATATTTCATGGCTGTGGGTAATAAGCGGTCGACGACCAAGTCGTTGGTGGCTTCATCCACCTCATACTTGACACTCGATCCTTCCGGAATTTCGATGAGCACTTTTATCGCGTCCATATTCCTCCAATTTTTTAATTTTATCTACCCTCTGGCCTGTTCCTTTGAGCTTTAGCGAAGCTGGCAGCCTAGGCTAAGCAGGAAACTTTAAATTTTGCTTGCCCTGAGCCCTGCCAAAGGGACTTTTGAATTAAATTAGACATCTAGTTTTGCCAGCTTCGCGTGAGTTTGGATAAACCGTCGTCGGGGTGGCACCTCTTCTCCCATGAGCGTCGTAAACACCTGGTCGGCGCGGGCAGCATCATCGACCGTCACCCGTTTTAAAATTCTCGATTTGGGATTCATCGTCGTTTCCCACAGTTGTGACGGGTTCATCTCTCCCAAGCCCTTATAGCGCTGAATATGAATAGCGTTGGTAGCCGCACCCGCCTTTCTCAATTGAGACACTGCTGTATCTCGCTCACTATCCGAGTAAACATAGCTAACCGTTTTAGCATATGCAATTTTGTAAAGCGGCGGCAAGGCGATAAAAAGGTGGCCTCGGTGGACAACCTCGGGCATATGGCGATAAAAAAAAGTTAGCGCCAACGTCGTAATATGTTCGCCGTCAACGTCAGCGTCGTTCATGAGTACAATGCGGTGGTAGCGCAGTTTATCCAAGTTAAAAGTCTCGCCTATGCCTGCTCCCAAAGCAATAATCAGGTTTTTCAGTTCTTCAGTATCGATTATCCGGTCTAACCGGGCCCGTTCGGTATTAAGGATTTTACCTCGTAATGGAAAAATGGCCTGATTCTTACGGTCCCTCCCTTCCTTGGCGCTGCCGCCCGCTGAATCCCCTTCGACAATAAAGAGTTCTGACTTAGCCGGATTTCGTTCTTGGCAGTCAGCCAGTTTTCCCGGCAGCGTCGAACCATCCAGTGCCCCTTTGCGAATGACGGCGTCTTTAGCCGCCCGGGCCGCCAGCCGCGCTTTGGCGGCCAGCATCACTTTCTCAAGAATTATCTTGGCTTCGCTGGGGTGTTCTTCAAGATAGATGTCCAAGCCCTCTTTGACTACCTGATAAACAGCCGACTGGGCTTCATTATTATTAAGTTTAGCTTTGGTCTGGCTCTCGAACTGAATTTCGTTGGCCGGCATTTTGACAAAGACAACCGCCGTCAGACCTTCTTTTAAGTCGTCGCTCAAAAACCCTTCTTTATCCGCTTTGAAGCCGTTATTTTTACTGGCATAATCTTTAAGAGATTTGTTAAGAGCGGTGCGGAAACCGGTGACGTGTGCGCCTCCATCATAGGTATTAATGACGTTGGCAAAGCTTAGCACCGTTTCACTGAAAGAATCGGTGTATTGTAGACTTGCTTCCACTCCGATCTTTATCCCCTCCACTTGAGCGTCGCCTGTTAGAGAGATCGGTGCATGGAGCGGTTTTTTATTTTTATTAACGTGTTCAACTAAAGACCGAATCCCACCCTCAAAGTAAAAATGCGTTTCTTTATCACTAGCCTCATCAAACAGGTGGAACGCCAGCCGGGCGACCAAATAAGCCCGTTCTCGCACTCGTTCGGCAATTTGGTGAAAAGAAAAGCCGCTGAAACGTTTAAAAATGCTGGCATCCGGCAAAAATTTGGTGGTGGTGCCGCTGGTAAGCTGTGGCACAAAGCGCTTTGTCAGCGATTTGGCCAACTCTTTATCCGTCAGGCGTTTGACCGGAAAGAGCGGTTTACCAATCTTATATTCTTGGGCGTAAATCGCGCCATTTCTCCTAGACTCTACCCGCATGAAGCTGGATAAAGCGTTCACGGCGCTGGCACCGACGCCGTGCAGTCCGCCTGAGGCCTGATAGGCTGTTTCATCAAACTTGCCGCCGGCATGTAATTTAGTCATGGCAATTTCTAGAGCAGAAACGCCTTTTTCATGTTCTTCTACCGGAATGCCTCGGCCGTCGTCAGACACGGTGACTGTACCATCACTAGACAAGTGGACCCAAATATTTTTGGCAAAACCAGCGATAGCTTCATCTACCGAATTGTCGATAATTTCTTTAACCAATTCATTGAGTCCCCGACTGTCGGTGCTGCCAATATACATTCCCGGTCGCTTCCGGACCGGCTCCAAACCCTCAAGTACCTTAATGTCTTTTGCCGTATAGTGGCTTAGTTGCTGCGCCATTTACTTACTCTCCTTTTTAACTATTCCCTATTTCTTATTATCTATACCCTTCCTAATCACCGTTTCCACATAAAAACACCCAACCTGCCCTTTCTTAAGGTCCGCCACAGGTGGGATTATTATCATTGTAGCAAAGGTAAGTGTTTGTGTCCAATTATTGAGCTACACTTCCAGATGAAATTGGAGTAAAAAACCTTGGACTCGCTTCCAGGTTAGTTCTTGACAGGAGCCAGGAAAATGCCATGATAAAGTCATGCAGTCTCACCGCATCATTCTTATTGAAGATGATACCTTTGTCCGCGAGCTCTACGCCAAGGCCTTGACAGAGGCAGGTTTTGAGGTCGAGCAAGCCATTGACGGCGAGGCTGGTTTAGCCAAACTTACCCAAGGCGGTTTTGACCTCATTCTTCTCGATATTAAATTGCCCAAAAAAGACGGCTTGTCTATTTTAACCGAACTCAAAAATCACCCACCCCAAACCAAAAACGGACCGGTAGTCCTTTTGACCAATTTTACCGACCCCAATATCATTAACCGCGGTTTAAAGTTGGGTGCTGTTCACTACTTGGATAAAGCCGATCTCGTTCCCGGCCAATTAGTCGCCACCGCCACCCATCTCCTGTCCACTCGTCAGTAATTGTAAAAATAACTCTTCCAACGCCAGCCGTGGATCGACATTTGCTTCAATTCTTGCCAGGGTTTCAAGCGTTAGTTTCAGATTAGCCAAAGTGTTTAGTGTCGGTTTAAGCCTTAATTCTTCTCGGAAATGGTAGGTAGCCTTAACCAGCCAGTCTTTTGCCCTCTCTTTTGGATACCCCAGTCTTCCTGCCAGTTGAATCCGTTTCCAGATTGGTAGTTTTAGTAACGAAATTAGCTCCGGGGCGATGTCGCTGGTTTGTTTTAATGTCGTTAACGTCGGCCGGATGATGCGGCAGCGAGACACAATTGTCGCCAACAACTGGCTTTCGTGGCGGGCTGCCAAAACCAATTGGGCCTGCTCGGGTGGCTCTTCCAATGTTTTTAGAAGCGCATTTTGGGCTGGTATTGTCAGTCGTTCAGCATGAGGCACAAAAACTTGTTGACTGTGTCGACTATAGGGTCGGCGGGCCAAAAAATTTTTCAGTTCTCTAATCCGATCAATGCCAATGAGCCCCGCCTCGTCTATGGTTAAGCAATCAGGGTGATCGGTTTCAAATGGTTCATCAACTAGCGAAGCTAAAACTTCGAGTGCCTGCTCGGAAATTGGAGTCACCACCAAGTAACTGGGCATAAGCCGATTGTACCCTAACTAGGAAAGTGAGGACTCCCCGAGTTAGACTCGGGCTTATTGGATGTATAGTCTGCCACAGAAACCCCACGCCGTGTCCCAAAACCCCGTACCGTCCCGATAAATATCGGGACTGGTACTGGGGCAATGAATCTTCTATTCCCTATTCACTATCCGCTCTGCTTGTGCTACCTTTAGGAAAGAATTCAATCCCGAAAAAGTCGATTGGGAAAATGTATGGACATTTCACCTGCCCCCGGTAGTCTTCCTAACCCTTTAAGCCTTAACCAAATTGGGAATCAAGCCACACCTGGCTTAGATGGTCCTAATCCACAAATCTT
>MHDE01000031.1:25386-26398 GCA_001803465.1 Microgenomates group bacterium RIFCSPHIGHO2_01_FULL_45_11
CCACCGGCTAATCTGGCCGGAGCTAACCTACCGTTTACTCCCTCGCTAGAGCCTTCTCCTTTAGCGGGTAACCATCCCGTTGGTGGCTTAGTAGACGTCCTTTTCAATCAAGGTAAACTCTCTCAAACCCAGTACGACGAAATCAAAGTTGAGGTCGCTAGCTCCAACCGCCAAGCCGAAGACATCATCAAAGAAAAGGAGTGGGTAGCCGAGGACGACCTCGCCGAGGCCAAAGCCCAGTACCTAAACGTTCCTTTTAAAAAGTTGAGCGATCTGACCGTTTCTCCAGAAGCTCTCAATTTAGTTCCCCAACCGGTAGCTAGTCGCTACCAACTCATTCCCTTTAGCGTTGATAAAAAAAACAACACTCTGTCTGTCGGCATGGTCAATCCTTTAGACTTAAAAGCCATCGATTTTGTTGAGAAAAAAACTGGCCTTCGGCTTATCCCTCACTTAGTCACTGCTTCCGACTTAACCATAGCCCTGGAAGAAATTTATACCAGAAGCTTAACTACCGAAGTCACCGAAGTTTTGAAAGAATCCGGCGAATTGGAGCGACGCACCATCGATGTCAGCCAGTTAGGCGAGGTTATCCGCGAAGCCCCCATTGCTAAAATAGTCGAAACTCTCCTCACCTTTGCCTTAAAATCCCGGGCCAGCGACATTCACATCGAACCCCAAGAGGACAGAACCAGGGTCAGGTATCGAATCGACGGCATTCTTCATGAAAAATTAGTTTTACCTAAACGGGTTCATGAGGCCCTTATCTCCCGCATTAAAATTTTATCCCGCATGAAAATTGACGAACGCCGCCTTCCCCAGGACGGCCGCTTTAGTTTTCGCGCCGGTGAAGAGGTGGATTTGCGGATTTCTTCCCTCCCTACCGTTCACGGCGAAAAAATCGTCATGCGTCTTTTGAAAAAAAGCGCTAAAGTACCCCAGTTACCGGATTTAGGTTTGCGCGGCCGGGCACTCAAAAACCTGGAAGACGCCATTTTAGTTCCCCACGGCA
>MHDE01000032.1 GCA_001803465.1 Microgenomates group bacterium RIFCSPHIGHO2_01_FULL_45_11
ATAACCGCCCTATTAGCTGGTGCCGTTACCGAACATTTGGAAAATGGCCAACGGAGTTACAGACCTAATGAACAAGGGGAATATGAAGTGAGACTCTTTGATATAAGCTCTATAGGATACTTAGCACAATGTCTTGAAATCACCGCTTTTGAAATTTCCAGAGTCATTCTAATGCCAGACGGTATTCAATTAAAATAGCTCTTAACTCGGATACTGCTGCACCCAAACGTTCAAATTTTCTTCCAAAAGCCCATATAACTGGTTCATTTCTGAATAACTAAAAATTAACGGAAATTGTGGTAACGAATGGCCATAACCGATTCAATATCAATCCCCTAGACACCCTGCCTTAGACTAATTAATTCCGTTAACTGTTGAACTTATACGCTAATCTGTCATAAAATACTTTCATGGGAGATGAAAGAAGAGTCAACTGGGGAAATGTTGTTATAAATGGTTTAGAGGCGGCAGCCTACGGAGTTGCGGGGACAGCCATCGGCGCCGGAACAGGAAAAGTAGTGGAACTACTGGTAGGTAAAGATGCCGATCCTCATTTTTTCCCTGTTGCCGGTTTCTTCGGACTCGCTTATGGGCTTGTTGTTTATCTCGATACCGGAACCTGGAGACCGATAATGGAAACTGAAGATTCATCCTAAATCCGCTCAGCCACCCAAAGAATGTCTAAGACGGCGGTTTAGAAAGGACAAATATCTTTGTCGGTGAAGATTCAAGCAGGTAACGTTCAGGATGCAATAGGAACTTTAATTTCTTTTTTGCTAAGACCCAATTCTTCTTCCAGAGTCTCAATATTCTTTATTGCGATCAGGCGTTTTTTATAAGTAATAATTTTTTTCTTCTCCAATTTATTAATGGCTAAACTGGCAGTTTCCCTACTGATTCCGGCAATATCGGCAATATCTTGATGAGTTAAAGGCAGCATTATCGTAATTTCACCGTCAGCTTCCACTTTGCCAAACCGCTTTGCCGATAGTAACAGCGTCCCTATGACTCTATGGTAGGAATTCCCACAGAACATATATTCGATATTATTTAGCAAGCCGTCTAGACCAATGAGAATTCTCCGCGTCAGTTCGAACAATACATCGGGATTATTTTTTAGAAATATAAGCAACTCCTTTTTTGGCGCGCGCTGGATTACGACGGCCGTTTGAGCCTGGTAAAAATAAGAGTTGGGAATTTCTGCAATTGCCCACATCATCGGAAAGTAGGCACCCCGTTTAAAAATGTTAAAAGTCCGCTCTCTACCGTTTACGCTAATGGTATTCAATTTAACAAATCCAGCTTTTATGTAGTAAACGCCTTGAGGACTATCTTCAGAACGAAGGATAGTTTCGCCCTTTTGAAAGCTTAAAGATTGGTATTGAGAGAAAAACGCACTTAGTTTTCCCGGCGTGTAATTTTTCAGCATAAATAATTTTGTTTGTGATAAATCTAACAAATTTTATGTAATAACGCTAACTGAAATGGGTGTTGAGAGCTATTTAAGATTAACTTCAATGATTTTCCCATCAACACATCTTTTTACACCCAACCATGAAAGTTGGGTCTTTAACTTCTGGCAATAGAAAGGGGGTGAGAAACATGTTTAAAAAAATTATAGGAACAACAGTCGGGTTAGGGACTTTAGCACTGGTAGTTACGATGGTATTGGCAGCCGCTGGTGATTCCCTGGGAACCATCGACCCTTTAGGTCCCGGTGAGTGTGACAATGGCATCGGCGTCGCTTTCGACGGTTCATTCATTTGGTATACCTGTGCAGGTGAGACCAAAATTAGAAAAACCGATCTGGCAGGAGCTAATCTCGGCTTTATCGATACAGCCGAAGGTTTAAATCCCATCTCAGTTGATGCCATCGCCTGGGACTCCGATCTGAATAAAATTTGGGGAGGAGAACTAGTGGATACCGACGCTGATGGGGCTAATGACACCTGTCGGATTTACACCATCGACCCCACCACTGGAGCTGCGACCACGGCCTTCGATCGAACTGATACGGGCTGTAATTTTTTGTTTTTTGACGGCTTAGCAGTCGATAACGTCACTGACACTCTCTACTACAGCCCAGATGTTCAAAAGTACATCCGCCATCTTAACAAAGATGGCACTCTTGCCGCTAATGATCCGATAGACTTTGAGACAATTACATCTAGCCCGGATCGCTGTCCGGCTCATGAACCAATAGGCTCCAACGATCTCAACGTTGCTGGTTGCCCAAGTAGTGGTTTAGCTATGGGCATAGACGGCACCCTATTTGCGGGTACCAACGGAGCCGGCAGAATCGTCACCCTAAATCCAATCGCCAAGACATTCTTGAGTGATTTTGCTTCGGTAACAGGTCGTGACGAAGATCTTGAGTGCGGACCGTTGGTCGAGGGTAAGGAAACAGTTCTTTCGAGAGACTATGAAACCGGCAGGATCGACGTTCTCGAGGCACCCGTTGGCACTTGTCAATTACCCACTCTTGAACTTGACCCGATTTCAGCCACAAATGGCGTCGGTGAGGACCATAGCGTTACCGCCACAGTTTTACAAGGAGCTAACCCCGTAGTGGGTACTCTGGTAAGCTTTGAAGTAACATCAGGTCCAAATATTGGCCAAATCAGTGATCCCAATACCGGCGAATGCGCGGTCAACGATGACTGTACTACCGATGGTTCAGGTCGGGTGACTTGGACATACACCAGCAATGGCAGTCTCGGCACGGATATAATTGTCGCTTGCTTCACTGATGTTACTGGAGCAGAACAATGTAGCCGAGCTACCAAAGCCTGGGTAGATCTGACGCCGCCTGAAACCGCGTGTACGGAAACCACTAATCCTCATGGACAGACAGTACCTCCGGCGGGAAGCACCACCCTTCCTGGTCCCAAAGGCGGTCAAAATGAGGATGGTTTTTACGAACTTTTGGCTGAGGATCTTATCGATCCGGATGTAGCGGTGTTCGTAGTCGATTTAGGGAGTGGCACAGTCTTTGGGCCATTTGCTCCTGGAACAAAGATTAAGTACACCCAAGCGCCAGGAAGTACGCCATCAAGCAGTCAGATGGGTAGTAGTAATGGGCAAGCTGGCGCCATCGCTTGGCACATCATCGGTACTGGTGATGCGGCGATGTATGCAGTTGACGAAAGCGGCAATCAGTCAGCTAACGTCAGTTGTTTAGTGCCACCACCACCAAAATAATATAATTTTGTGGTGTTAGCCCAAAAGAGGGTACCGAAAGGCACCCTCTTTTTCTTATCTGCTACAATCAAGTTATGCGCCTCTTTGGTTTACTCATCGGCGTCTTAATTTTAGCCCTGCTCTTGGTCTATTCGCTTGAGCGATTTACCCTCCCCTCTTTCACGAGATCCCAAGACGCCATCATCAACACCAATAAAGTCGTTGACCAGGTTGAACAATACAAGCAAGACTTAAATCAAAAAGAAACCGAAATTCTAGACCAAGTTAACCAACAAAATCGATGAAACTCTTTCTTGCTTCCGAAGCCAAACACCCCGAAAGTCTTAAGAAACTGAAAAAATTCGTCGGTGACTCCTTCAAAAATCAGAGAATCGCCTACATTCCTACTGCCGCCAACGGCGAGGGTTACGGTGCCTGGAAAGGCGGAGAATCAGTCAAAGTCGTCAAATCTCTCGGCGCCAACTTGACCATAGTCGAACTTGAAGCTTCTAATTTTGCTGACATTTACACTCCGTTAAAGCAGGCAAGTATTATTTGGTTTGCCGGCGGTCAAACCGGCTACCTTCTCTATTGGCTTCGTCGAGTCAAACTCGATAAACTCTTACCGAAACTCTTAAAAGATGGCAAAATCTACGTCGGCAGCAGCGCCGGCAGCATGGCTGCCTCTAAAACCCAATTTGTTTCCGAATGGCATTTAGGCGAACCAGAACCAGGCGCCAGCCTCTTACCCGGCCTTGGGCTCGTTGACTTTGAAATCTACCCTCATTATGAAGAAAAATTACTGCCGAGAATCAAAAAACGCTGGAAAAAAGGCAAGCTTTACCTTCTCAAAGACGGCGAAGCCATCACGGTAATTGACGGTACAGTTGCGGTTTTGGGTAAGCAGCAAGTCTTAAAAAAGTAACTTAGGCTTTAGAACCATTATCCGAAAATCGCGACATTTTATTTTGCTCCTTATCATAGCGACTTAAAACCGCAGCCAACGTCAGCAAAGGCCGCAGGGTTTTCCCGCCGTCAGCATTTTCCATAGCCATCACTTGTTGCCAAAAATTACCTAGCATAGGATTCTTCTTTTTATCATAGTCAGAGGTAAGAGCGAATTCTCTTGATCGGGCATTTTTAAAAGAACCTTTCCGGCTTTCGGTTACAGCTGCTTCCTCCTCTTCCCAAAACTCGTTGAGTACCTGTAAAAGGAGACGAGAATCGCAAACCTCTAGATTTTCTCGAGGATATTTAAGTTGCCAGTAACTAAGTAGCAGATACCAAGCTATTAACGATTGCTCTCCACCGCCGTCAACAAAATTAACTTCATCCGCGATAAACTCCCCAAACTCTCCCACCTGAATTTTAAAGACGGGTAAAGCTCTTTCTACAAAAAAAGTCATTGCTTCTGAATCAATTATCATAAACATCAGCTCTCACGAGTTACTTTTCCTTCAATTAACCTCTTACTCAACTTTGGGAAATTATTCAACCAACCCTAAGACTTCACTACTAAAAGATTCTAACACCAAAATCTGCAAAGGTAAACAGCAGTTATCCCGCTCCGCCGCCGCCGCCGCCCCCTCCGCCTCCGCCACCACCGGACGCCCCGCCAGAAGACCCTACACCCGAGGCTCCGTAGCTCGATGACACTGCCGATGATAGACTCGAAAGCGCGGCATTTACCGAACCCAAACTAGCCGATACGTCAGTCACTCCACCCGTCGTCGACCCCGCCCAGTGGCCGGCTACCACCGCCGAATCCGCTTGGTTAAATTTGACCGGTAAATCCGCCAACGCCTTGGTCGAGATCCCGAGTACCGTTCCGTACACCAAATACTTTTCCCACAAAATTACCGAATCAATCGGATATTTCTTAGTCAAGCTATATTCATTAAGATGCTTCTGAAACGCCAACCACTTAGCCGTCTCTTCCCTACCCTTATCAGTCCGCCGCTCTCCCAGTGCTCTAAAGATGATCGACAGGAAGAGAGCTATAAATGAGATGACGATACCCAATCCAACCGCTGTTGCCAGCCCGCCCCCGGCTCCAGCCAGCAGCGAAACCAGAATAAACTGGGTAACCAATGCCCCAATACTTAACCCTAGAGTCACGAACCTCTGGCTATAGCGGTGAGATTCTTTATCCAAGTGACCATCCTCAAAATTTTCACTCAACACTACATCTTGAAATGATTGTAAGAAACTATGTCCGCTAATTTTATTCTGACGAAACCAGCTGATAATTGTCTCAAAACCAATGGCAGTGGTAGTTTTTCCTCCCAGAACAGTCGGTTCAACCCCAACCTGATGAATTAAAAAATTATGGACAAAGTTCTCCACCGCCGTCTTAGGCTCAGAATCCAGAGGCACCAGATAATATTTATATTTTTTAAACACTAAGCCTTCCTTTTTATCGCTTCTGGCTATCCTGAATACCCGCTGTTGCACTAATGACAATATTGTCGCCGTAAACGCCTTAGTCGAAAGCGTTTTTGACAGGTGGAGGAGCTGTTCAATTTGGGCCGGGTCAATGTCGCTCGGCGGTTCCCACAATCGGCCGGAGAGGTTTACTTCCGGCAAAGGCTTGTCCTTGCCATAGAGCCAAAACAAGCGAATTTCCCGAGCGATCAGGTACAGAGTCAAACCGCTAATGATTATGGATACCAAAGCTCCAAAGATAGCCAGCGTTCTCAGCCGGCCTTTTTCCCGTTCAGTTTCACGGATAAAACCCTCTTCCTGTTTGACAATCTCTGCTTTGGTCAACGTTCCCATCGCCCCATCGCTGAATGCGTCTTTAGGTAATAGAATCCGAGCCTCAAAAAATTGGTCACTGGGTAACTTATCGAGCGAATAAATCACCGTTCGTTCAGTCGGAATCGACACTCTCCCGCTCCAAGGCCCGTGAGCATAGGCTTGGACATCATTACCCGTCACGCCTTGAGGCAGCATTATCGTCGCCTCAATATTTTTATGGGAAACACCCCAATCGCTACCGACTAGTTGCCAATAGAGTTCGGCTGTATCCGTTTGTAGAGTTACCGCATTGGCTACCTCGTAAGTCAATTGGAATTGTTTACTGCTACTGCTTCGATAGAACCAGCGAATCTGATATCGGTTACCCTCATCAACGAAGTAGAAAGTCTGTGGCGGTCGTTGGTCATCCGCCGTATATCGTTCACTCTCGGTTAACTGCCGATAACACCCTGTTTCATCGCAGACAGACACTCCTGTCACCTCATAGGGTTCATTCCGGCCGGTAACTTGATCTGGACTACCCTGTTTATTAAAATACTCGTAGGCAAACGAGAAATCGCCGTCAAAATTAAAGGTACTCGCCTCACTCACTGTCATAGAACCGTCATTCCCTAAGACGATAGCAATGTCTGTTTTAGAAATTTCGTACGACTTGGCAGCTACCCTACTAGGCAACCACAGGAATAATCCAACTACAAATACAAGGACCAATAACCACCACTTGACCTTCATGGCTTAATCATAGATATTTGGAACACACAAGTAAACACTTTAGAAAAATTAAGGAGAGTAGGAGGTGATTAAGATGAGTCGAGATCCACTGCTTATCGGAGTAGTCGGCGCCCTGATTGGCGGCGCGGCGGTCTGGTTTTTAGCCACTAACGCCGTTAACTCCAATAACACCGATATGATGCGCATGATGGGTGTACATGAACAAATGGAAGAAATGATGGGGGAAACTAACGCCTCAAGCGGGTCACATATGGGCATGTCGTCGAGTATGACGGATATGACGTTGTCCCTAAGCGACAAAGAAGGTGACGCTTTTGACCAAGCTTTCATCCAAGCCATGATTCCCCATCACCAAGGCGCAATTGAAATGGCCCAACTGGCCCAACAACAAGCCAAACATCAGGAAATCAAAGACTTAGCCGATGCCATTATCGAAGCTCAAAATAAGGAAATTAACCAAATGCAAACCTGGCTTGAGGCTTGGGGTTATTAATCCGGTTAACTGCCGATCACGAAGTCGCTGCCTCGCTGCAAACTAGCTAATGCTTCATCTGGATCTCTCTCTAGCCAGTCTAAGGTAGCCAGAGCTGCCCAGGGATTCATATTTTTCTCTTCAGTAAGTTGTTCAAAAGTAACCCCGTTGGAGCTTAGAGTAGGGATCAACTTGGGATCAATGTCTCCGTCTAATATTAATTGAGTCAGGGCTCGTGAAAAAGGCCCTTCAAGCTTAGCTAAAGCCCCCGCCAACTGCCCTGCTCCTTCCTCTTTATAACCTTCCTCAATCAGAGTTTGGATTAGTCCTTCAACGTTAACAAACATATATCCTTATAATGAATTCTAATAGTTAGATTTTACCGCTCGAGTCAAGTTTTTTCGCTAAAGTTTCAATCGGGACACAGTCAGTCAGTGTAAACCGGCCCACCCTAGTCCTCTTAAGGCTAGTCAAATATCCTCCTGTATAGAGTTTTTCACCGATATCCCGCGCCAACGAGCGGATGTACACCCCCGGCCCAGTCACTACTTTGATAGTCAAAAATGGCCATGAATAGTCAACCAGATCAATTGATTTAATCACCACCTGCCGCGGTCTAAGCTCAACTACTTTTCCCTTTCTGGCCAACTTGTAAGCTTCTTTCCCCTTAATTTTAACCGCGCTGTAGACCGGCGGCACCTGCTCAACGGTACCGACGAAATTTTTAAGAACGCTTTGAATATTCGCCAATTCGATAGTTCGATAGTTCGATAATTTGGTTTTTTCTCCCTCTTCATCGTCGGTGGTACTGGTCATTCCCAACCGAATCTTAGCCAGGTACTCTTTTTCTTGTCCGACAATCTCTTTCAACTTTCTCGTCGCTTCTCGACCAATCCCCACTACTAAAACTCCAGAGGCAAGGGGATCCAACGTCCCCGCATGCCCCACTCGCCGTTCACCCGTTAGCCTTCGCACCTCATTGACAACATCGTGTGAAGTCAACCCTTTCGGTTTGTAGATTGACACCACGCCCGTTAGTTTCATATGATTATTCTAACAGTAAACTGGAGGTAGAAATGGAAAAAAGCTCTAAGAAAAATTATCAAGACATCCTTCGAACCCCATTTGTTCTCTTGTTCTATATCGTCGGCAGTATTATCGTTGGCAACTCTTTATGGATACTGGTAATGAGTAAAAACGGCCAACCCCTGACAATCATCTTGGGTTTTGGCCTCTTGTTTGTGGGTTTTGTCTTCGCTACCTTCCGCCGCTAGTTTTTGTCGGAGTGCAGGGAATTGAACCCTGTGCCTCTCGGTCCCAAACCGAGCGTTCTACCGATGAACTACACTCCGTTTTTACGGGGCAAGAACCGTGCGTTCTACTGTTGAACTACTCCCCGGTTATATTTTCAAGTGCAAACCGCGCGTTTACCCTAAAAAATTTGATTTCAAATTTTTCAGGGCGAGCCAGCTGCGCTACTCTCCGCTATAAATCATCACTTTTAAATCAAGTGGTTCGGGAGGGAGTCGAACCCACACCTCCTTGCGGAGACAGCATTTTAAGTGCTGCGCGTCTGCCAGTTCCGCCACCGAACCACGTCTATACAAACTTCACTTAATTCCCCTAATTTTATCATGAAGGAAGATAGTTTAAGAAGTATTTAGCTTCTGGTAATCGTGTAACTTTTAAGGTAATACAAAAACGCCGCCGGCGCGTCTTCTACTAAAAATCGCTGAAAATCTTGATAAATCAATTTTCGCTCGTCTTGGTCCAGAGTTTTTCTGCCATCCTCTAACAGCTTATCAATCCGCGGGCTGTTATAATGGGTAAAATTCGTCGGTTGGGTCGAGTGCCAAAAAGTGTATTGATCCGGATCAGAAGGCACTTTTTGACCTATTAGAAGAATTTGATAATCACTAGTGTCAGGGAAGTTGACAATTTTAAAGGTGACCGTAATCCCCAAACCTTTCCAGGCATCTACAATTTTTTCTGCCAAGGGGGCGTAACTTTGGGTAGTAGTTATCTCTAGAGGCGGTAGATGGCTGTCTTTATCCGAAAATTCTTTGTCCAGCAAATTTTTTGCCGCTTCGGGATCAGACTCATAGTCTTTAACCTGGGGGTTATAAGCCCACGATTTAAATGATATTGGACTAATTGCCCGCTCTCCACTCACGTCTTTATCTGGAATTGCATAAGTCAGGGCCTGGCGAATGCTTTTCGAAGCTAAATCAGGATGAGAAGTATTATAAAAAAGGGCCACATACTGATCATAATTAGTGGTGCCCTCGATGGTAACATTTTTCCACCCGACTAGATCACGGGGGTCACTAATATCTTCCAGCCGATCCACCTTGCCGGCTTTAAAGGCGACGATAGCATCTTCTTCCGTTGGGTAAAATCGAAACACCCGGCTTTGTTCACTCGAACGCAAAGCCAAAGTGGCAATGACCCCTCCCCTTAGCCTGACTTCATCAATTACAAAATCCTTCGTCCCAATAATCTTTGTTCGTTTTGTCAATAGATTCCGAGTGGTAATACGCCGGAAGAGTGGTTGACTGACTACGGTAGGAAAAGGCGAATAGGCATCGTTTAAGCGAAAACTGATTATTTGTGGTGCCGGTCGATCAATGGTAATGTCGTCCAGAGCGTACTCGAGATCAGTACTTTCCACCGCTTTTCCGTCGGCCCATTTTTCTCCATTGCCTATGGTAAAGGTGAACACTTTACCCTCCTCGGCTGTTTCCCACCGGGAGGCTAAGGCCGATTGAGCCTGGCCCGCCTCATCAACTTGAGTCAATCCATCAGAAACTAATTGCTGAATTTCTAATGGCAGTTGAGGCAGAGTAAAACTTCCGGGCCGGCCAATATACTCAGTCGGCTTAAGCGGCACCAACCTGATTAGAGAGGAAAAGTTGAGAGTGACAATAATCCCGCCGATAATACCTAAAATTAAACCTCTAAGATGATGGCGAACAAAAGAAGCGACAAACCAGTAGTACTGTCGAATTTTTCTCACAGTCTTCCGAGTTGTATTTTTACTTAGCCAAATTAAAAGTAGCGACAAGGGCGAAGAGACCCACTAGAACAATAGTCAGATAAAATAACGCCCGCTCTAACCCCCGTTTAGTGTGATAGTTTTCGCCTCCCCCACCGAACGTCGAACCCCAACCGCTTTCTTGATTCTGTAAAAGTATCAGCCCACTAATAAGAACCGCTAAAATTATTTGCACTACTATAAAGAAAGTCCGTATCATGGCTACCTCATTAACTTCCGGTCCGTTACCGATAGCTCTTATTGTAACACGGGTCAAATACTTTGACTTAGTTTTAATCCACCGACCAGCCAATTAGTCGGGTTAACAAATTTAAGCAAAAAGCGGCTACGATCAGCCCGGTGGTAGCTGAAAACGTTACTAAGGGAATAAACCAGCCTCCCCATGTAAAAGGGCCAAGGCTGTAGCCTCCAACCGAAAAACCAGGTACTACCAAGGTCGTCAAATACAAAATCAAGACATTAATCGCCCAGCCGGCTAACCCGAGAGTCAAGAAATTAATCGGCATCAAAATTAATTTTAACACCGGTTTTAACAGCGCATTAAATACTGCCAAAATCATCGCCGCCCATGCCAATGTCGATAGATTCGCTTGATAAGATACACCCGGTAAAAAATAAGCCAAAACCCCAATCGCCACCGCGTTGGTTATTGTTCGGCGGAAAAAACTTTTCACTTCCCCATCATATCAGACTGGGGAGCCGCTCAGAAATTCTCTCTTACGTAACCAGTGGTGATATCGGCGCGAAAAGCGGTGAGCTTCGTCCCGAATAGCTTGAACTAGATGAGTGGCCGGGTCGTGGGCTTCAAGCGGTACGGTCACGATTCGCTCTGTCAGTTTTGACGGGACGACCAGTCGATCTGGTTTTTTAGCTAAGGCGACTATCGGTATCGCCCACGGCAGCACCCTGGATGCTACTTTTAGCTGTTCTTTTCCGCCGTCAATCAAGATTAAGTGAGGCATCGGCCATTCGGAGTGATTGCTGCGTCGCTTTAATACTTCCTCCAACATCTTCAAGTCATTGGGGACTGATAAAGTTCTAATTTTAAAGTGGCGGTATTGCTTCGGATCAGCTTGACCAAAACTAAACACCACCATCGAGCCGGTCGCCGCCGTTCCTGAAAGGTTACTGATATCAAAACCCTCAATTCGGTCTAGTGGGTAATGTGTTGGCAGCGAAAAAAACCGTCTTAGCAGCCGCCGCAGTCGTAACAACTGCTCTTCTGTTTTGTCGCTAGTCAAGTGAGGCAGCTGTAATTCAGGAGAAATAACATCGCTTTGGCTGAACAATCGCTTGAGTAAGTCAAGCTGATTTTTTATTAGAGCCGCTTTTTCAAAGTCTTGGTTTCGACTGGCTAGTTTCATTTGAGAGGTTAGATAAGTTGCCACTTTCTTCTGTTTGCCTTTAAGAAATGACGCCAGTTGTCTTAGACGTTTTCTATAGGCTGCCTCGTCGATGTCTCCGTGGCACGGCCCGGGACAAAGCTGCAAATGAAAATAAAAACAGGGCTGGCGCTTAGCGATTTGGCGGGGCGTGGCACTGCAAAACGGAACTACCTTTCTGGCCAGCGATAACACTCTCTTGGCAGCGTATCCGGACGGAAACGGACCAAAGACATTCACTTTTTTACCAGGCTGTCCCTTTAAATCAGCCCACCGTCCGGTTTTTACTTGGGGGTATGAGTCTCTAGTAAAATAAATATACAGGGGAGACTTATCGTCCTTTAGCAGGACATTGAACTCTGGCTGGTAGGTACGGATAAGTTCGGCTTCGGTTAATAAAGCCGCAAATTCTGACTCCAGGACTTGCCAGCGCACTTTACGTGCCTGTCTCACTAACCGCAAAGTTTTTCCCCCTAGAGCCGGTAGCCTTTTATAACTCGTCAGCCGCGCCTTAAGATTAACCGCTTTACCGACGTACAAAACCGATCCGCTTGAGGACAGAAACCAATAGACGCCTGGCTTTTTTGGTGCTAAGGATAAAGATGCCCACCAAACTAATTCCTCCCGCGATAAGGACGAAGAAGCCGACGGGTTCTTGGATATTAAATTCATAGACAAAAGGCTTGCCGTGTATGGTTGCCGTTAGCCGAATCTTATCACGCCAGTTGGCACTTGGTTGATAGCTAAAGTCTGCTTTTGTTTGTCCATAAGGCAGTACCGTCGGCAAGGTTATAATTGATTGAGACACCGTTCCTTGGGAGGAAGACACGACTACCGGCAGATCGTAAAAGGCGACATTGGAACGGTTGTCGAGGGTAATGGTTAGCCTTTGTCGTAAGTTCCACCAGGAACGTTTAGAGGAAAAATCTAAAGAAAATTCCTCCCGGTACTCCGGATCTTCAGCTGCTAAGAAAATTTCTAAATCTTTCGATTCCACCCCGGGGGCTTTATAAAAACCAGCCGGCGCCGGCCTGTCGGAAAATCTGCCGTGGATAGACAGAACCAAATGACTAAAATCAAGATGATGAAAATAATCGACGCCACCGGTAGTATTGCCCCAGGTCGGATCGACCGGCACCCACAGTTTTCGGTCGTTATCATAATATTCCGGCCAGGCATGGAGTATATCTTTGACTAAACTTAGGGGCTTGAGCTTCGGATTTTCGCTATAGCTAAAACCGTTGACTTCCCGCGCCGGAATCCCCGCTGCTCGGGCCAGGGCGACAAAGGCATCAGTAAATTCACTGCACAAAACATTGGCTGGGTTTTTTAGTGCCTCTGCCGCGCCCAACCGGCCAACATCCTTTTCTTCCAGCCTGGAGTAGTTGTAGCTAAACTCATTGACCAGATAATTATAAATGGCTTCCGGTGTCGTCAGCTTCTTGGATAATTCTTTGACCCGCTCATCGTCTGTTTGCCAATACGCTTGTTTGGTCAAGTAATCTGCCGCATTAATAGGCTTATTGGGGACACCGACGATCGGTTCTAGATAGATTAGCACCGACCCAGATGCCAAAACTGACAATTTTTCCTTCGGTTCAAGCTGGTAGGTGGCAATCCAATTACCGTCCGGGTCAACTTCAATTTTTTGGGGTTTGGGTTCAATTTTCTCATAGGCGACTTTTTGAAAGGCTGTGTCCGGGGGCAGCGCAATTTGGGTCAAGGCTTTGCTTACCGTTGGGTTAAATAAGTGGTAGGTGAGCCGAAACCCAAAAATTTGGTGGTCACCAAAAAGAGCCGCAATGCCGGTATTCTTAATCTGGTTATCCGAAAACACTAGCCTAATTCCAGAATCAATCGCTTCGCTGGTATAAACCGCGGGAGAGACAATTTTAGGTTGACCAAAAAGAGCCGGTATTTCAACTGTAACTTGATATTTCCCCACCGACTCTCCCTTGGCTACTCTGGGAATGGAAATTTCCAAAACTTTGCCGAGTTTAGTGGCCACATCCCTATTTTGGTAGTCAATACTAAAAGACAACACTTGCCCTTTACCCACTACCGGTTTAGGAAAAGTTAAGACTATAGCCGTAGTCGCCGCCGTCTCTTTTACGTCAAAGGGAATGAGGGTGCCATCATCTAAATACGCTCCGATATTTGACAGCCGGTTAGAACCTACCTCTAAGGCATATTGGGTGACATAAGTTTGGGCGGTTAAGTTAGTCAGGTGAATCTCTTGGGAGACAGAAGCAATCCCGGTTGGTCCGATTCGATAGTTAGCAATAATATCGGTGGTAAATTCCTCGGCCGCTATTGCCTTGGTGCCAAATAACCACGGTAATATCAGTAAGCTAGCAATTAGACCAAGTCGAAATTTCACTACTAGCAGTATAGGTTAGAATTGACGGCTGCGAAAGCCTAGTTATTGATACCTTTTCAAAAACTGACCGGTATAAGACCGTGGTTTTGCCGCCATGTCTTCCGGAGTGCCGACCGCCACTACCTGGCCGCCTTTATCTCCACCATCGGGCCCTAAATCAACTATCCAGTCAGCATTGGCGATAACATCCAAGTTATGCTCAATAACGACTACGGTGTTTCCTTGGTCTACCAAGGCCGTCAGTACATACATGAGTTTTTTTAAATCTTCAAAGTGAAGCCCCGTCGTCGGTTCGTCTAATAAATAAATGGTCTTACCGTCTGTTTTCACCGCTAGTTCCCGAGCCAACTTGACTCGCTGAGCCTCTCCTCCGGACAAAGTCGGCGCCGGCTGCCCGAGTTCAATGTATCCAAGACCCACGGCCTGTAAGGTCGCTAGCTTTCGCTGTAAAGAGCCGTGGTTATGGAAAAATTCTGCCGCCTCATCCACCGTCAATTTGAGAATTTCGGCAATATTTCTGCCTCTATAGTTAACCTCTAACGTTTCAAAGTTATAGCGATTGCCATGACAGATATCACAGGTAATGTAAACATCCGGCATAAATTGCATCTCAATCTTGACCTGGCCCTCACCTTGGCAAGCTTCGCACCGCCCGCCTTTAACGTTAAAGCTAAATCGGCCTTTTTTAAAACCGCGCATTTTACTCTCCCTGGTAGTAGTCATAATGTCGCGTATGTAATCAAAGACTTTAGTGTAGGTAGCAGGGTTACTTCTAGGCGTTCGGCCAATCGGGCTTTGGTCGATGAGCTTGACGCGCTCCAACTGCTCTGCTCCCCTCAAACTTTGGTAGATTTTCCCCACCCTAGTTCCGGTTCTAAAATATTCTTTGAGCGCCGGGTATAACGTTTCATGAATTAAACTTGATTTGCCTGAACCGGATACACCCGTGACTACGACCAACCGGTTAAGCGGAAAGTCAACTCGGATATTGTCTAAATTGTGAAGCGAGCACCCGGAAATAACTAACTGGCTGTTATCTTCGGCCCTAGTTTTACGACTAGCTCGGTCAATTTTGATTAACCGGGAATCTCTTAGATATTTTCCTGTCAACGATTGCCGCGTCCGTTTCACCTCACTTGGCGTCCCGGTAGCCACAATTTGCCCTCCGTGCTTGCCCGCCCCCGGCCCGAAATCAATAATGTGGTCAGACGCCTGCATGATTTCTCGGTCGTGTTCCACTACGATAACGCTGTTGCCTAAATCTCTTAGGTTTTTAAGCGTGGCAATTAACCTGGCGTTGTCCCGCTGGTGTAAACCAATCGAAGGTTCATCCAAAACATATAAAACGCCGGTCAGACCGGTGCCGATTTGTGAGGCCAGCCGAATCCGTTGCGCCTCGCCGCCAGCCAGGGTTGCGGCCTCTCGGCCCAGGGTCAAGTAGTCAAGCCCCACCGAAATTAAAAACTCTAACCGGATCGAAATCTCTTTCAAAATCAACCGACCAATTTCTTTTTCCCTCTCGGTCAGCTTCGCCTTATCCGCTTGTAAACTTGTCATCAGTTGGCCGAGCTTATCGATTGGCAGCTCGCTGATTTGGGCAATATTTTGGCCGTCGACAGTTACCGACAGCGACTCTTTCTTCAGTCGGTTACCGAGACACTCCGGGCAGACTTCTTTACGCATAAAGCGTTCAATCTCGGTTCGCATGTAATCGGATTGAGTCTCGCCATAACGGCGTTCTAAATTGGGAATCACCCCCTCAAACTGGTCTTCGAAACTGACGATTTTGCCCAGGCGATTAGTGCCGGTAACGTGATAAAAACGCTTGTCGCCAAAAAGCACTTTTTCTCTAAGTGGTGCCGGTAACTCCTTCCAGGGTGTGCGCATCGACTCACCGTATTCCTCGACTACGGCGGCGATTTTACGGCCAAACCAAGTATCCGTCGTCAAGGCCGTGGCAAAGGGTATAATCGCGCCTTCCGCTAGGGTTAAATCGGCGGCGATCAAGCGGCTGGGATCAATTTTCAAAAGCGTCCCCAGCCCCGAGCAGGTCGGGCAGGCACCGTGAGGCGAATTAAAAGAAAAAATCCTCGGCTCAATTTCCGGCAAATTGACGTTACAGACAGGACAGGCAAACTGCTCGGAGAAAAGGTGGTCGTTAAAATCAGTCGGTTTATCCGGGAAGGCTAAACCTTTATCCTTGACTTGGGCTAAGATAACCAGACCATCCGACAGGCTCAGAGCTGTTTCTACGGCCTGGTTTAACCGCGATTTAAGATTTGCTACCGCGACCTCGCTTTTGGCCGATTTTTTATCAAACGTCAATCGTTCAATAACCGCTTCGATAGTATGTCGGTTGGTTTTAATTAATAAAAAATCCTCATCTAAGCCCAAGATTCTGCCGTCAATCCGTACTCGGCTAAAGCCTTTTTTCTTAAGGTTTTCAAACAACCCGGAAAACTCACCCCGTTTATCCCGAACTACCGGCGACAGGATCAAAAATCTGGCTTGGGCGACGTTAGCGACCGCTTCCGTAATCATCTTCAGGGCGCTGGTCGTTATCTCCTCGGCCGACTGTTTGCTGATTTCCCTGCCGCAGTTGGGGCAATGCGGATGGCCAATTCTGGCAAACAAGAGCCGCAAATAATCATAAACTTCCGTTATCGTCCCGACTGTCGACCGCGGATTATGGCTGGTCGTTTTTTGATCAATGGAAATAGCTGGAGACAAGCCGTCAATCTGGTCCACATCGGGTTTAGTCATAATCCCCAAAAACTGCCTCGCATACGAGCTCAAACTTTCGACATACCGCCGCTGCCCCTCGGCATAAATTGTGTCAAACGCCAAGGAACTCTTGCCACTACCGGAAAGACCGGTGAATACTACCAGCTTGTTCTTGGGAATCTTAACGTCAATGTTCTTAAGATTATGTTGTCGCGCTCCACGAATAGATATGTAATCAGCCATATTTTCCTTTTGAAATTGCTTGGCCGTTTTACGGGCTGTTGTCGCGCTCCGCGAACGCTGATGTAATCGGTCATACCTTTCCATTGTTCATTGCTTTCTGCTCATTACTCACTGCTTTATCCAAACTTAACCCAAACCTTCAGTATAACGGAATTGTAAAATTTGTGAAGCCCTAAGCCGAGCTTTTGATATAATGCGAGTACTCTATGGCCGATGAAGAAAAAAATAATGGTTTAGAATCATTACTTCAGATAGCAGGTGGTATGGCGGTTATTCGCCAACAAAATGAAGCTATAGAAGCAGTCGCTTCCGAATTACAAAGACTATTAGCTGAAGGTCATCAAGCCGGATTGAATACTCCGGAAGGAGAAGCACTTATTCCACAAGTTGTGGCAAAATTTGACCAATTGCTTGAGATGTACGCTGAGGGTGTATTCACAATAGCCTCCGTAAGAGATCTTGCCCCTCCGCCCTCCAGCGAGATTTAAACGCTAAAATTTTTACTTAATAGTTAAAAACTTACGGTGTTAAAGTATAATAAGGAGAAATAAAAGTTATTGGAGTGATTATGTTGGAAAAGTTGTTTAAAAAGATCGATGAGCCTTTCGATCAAGCTGCGGAGTGGGTGGCTGATTCTATTGTCAATCCCAATCATCCATTAACGCCTCTTTGTAAGAAATTCTTTAATTTATTACCAGATTCAGTACAAGCAGTTATGCAAAACCTGTTTGCTAACACCCCTGAAACTTCAGACGATCCAAACAACCCTGATAATTAATGGACAAGCTGTAATAGGATTATCCTTGAACGGCCTCTCAAAAATACTCCTTAAGAACTCCTTAAAGCCAAAAAACTTGATCTGCGTGATACAATATTTTTGATTATCAAAAGAGAAAATAGAAGATAAGATATGTTAAATCAAGAAGCAAGTGCAGAATTATTAGCTGGTTTATACGATGACACAGCGTCACTGATTCCGGCTGAGTATCTCAGTCACGCCCGGCTCATTCAAAGTAACCTCGAAAGCATCAGTAATCTTATGGGTTCGTCAGCCGACTTGGTGAAAAATCAGCTCGAACTCATGATTAGAGTCGGACATCCAGATTTCCCTTTGCCAGAAGAACAGCAACTTATGAGGCAGGTAATTTTGGCTAAGGCAGAGCAAACCCCAGGCGGTCTTCCCACACTTATTGCAGGTTTAGAACAAGCAGTGGCCGAGGACTAACTCCGATAATTTCCCTCACGGGACCAAGGCCTTATTAATGATTGACAACAATAAATAGATGGCTCAACTCAGGCTTTTAAAGGAACTTCCTTTAAAGGAAGTTCCTTACCAGAGAAAAGCTATTTAAGAGAGTTAATAACATCCCTTAATTTCACTGCCAGCTCAAAATCCAATTCTTTAGCCGCTTGGTTCATCCGTCTGGTTAACCCCCGAACCAACCGCTTTTTATCAAGTGGCGTTAAAGCATTGGGGTCAATTTTTCCTAAATCAATGGCTTCTTTTTTAGTCAGTTGAATTACCGTCGGACCAACATCCTTAGCTTTCTCTCGTTCAATTAGTTGCCTCCGGACCGGCTTTTGCACCGACCGCGGCTTGATTTTATACTTTAAGTTATATTTAATTTGAATATTTCGTCGCCGCTCCACTTCCTTGATCGCTGCCCGCATCGACCCCGTCACTCTATCGGCATACATAATCACTTGGCCGTTTATGTGTCTGGCCGCTCGGCCCATGGTTTGCACCAAACTGGTCCGGCTGCGTAAAAACCCCTCTTTATCCGCATCAAGGATAGCCACCAAACTTACTTCCGGCAAATCCAATCCTTCTCGCAACAGGTTGATCCCCACCACTACGTCATACTCGCCTTTGCGTAGCGCCTCCAAAATATCGCTTCGGTCCAGCGTCGCTACATCCGCATGCAAATACTGCACTTTGGGCAGCCTGTAACTTGTTGCCTGTAGTTTTTGGTCAACTAACTTTCTAACTTTCTCTTCATCATTAAGGTACTCTGTCAATACTTCCGCCATCCGTTTAGTCAGCGTCGTCACCAACACCCGTTCACTGCGCCTCACTCGATCAAGTATCTCGGCCACTAGATCATCAACCTGCCCTTTTGTCGGCCGCACCGACACTGTCGGATCAACTAACCCCGTCGGCCGCACCAGTTGCTCCACCACCCCACCACTTTGGAGGACTTCCCACTCATCAGGCGTTGCCGACACGTAAATTAATTGCGGCGTTCTCTCCAAAAACTCTTCAATGGTTAGTGGTCGGTTGTCTAAAGCCGCTGGCAAGCGGAAACCGTAATCAATCAGGGTCTGCTTCCGGCTTCTGTCTCCGCGGTACATACCTCGAATTTGGGGCACACTCATGTGTGATTCGTCTATAACCGTCAAAAAGTCCTTGCCGCCAAACAGGCGAACATTTTCCCTAAAATAATCCAATAGAGTAAATGGCGGTTCTCCGGAATCCCGACCGTCAAAATAACGGGAGTAGTTTTCAATGCCGTTGACAAAGCCGAACTCGCCAATCATTTCTAAGTCATGATTCACCTTCTGCTCAATTCGGTAGGCTTCCACCACCTTACCCGCTTTTTTAAATTCAGCAATTCTTTTGGCTAAATCTTGTCGGATTTCCGCCAGCGCTTGCTGTTGCGTTTTAGGATTGGTCAAATAATGTTTCGCTGGGTATAAGACGTATCTTTTATTGTCCGGCTGTAATTGATAGTCAGCCAATTGTTCTTCTGTAAGTTTCTCTCCGGTTAAGGGATCAACTGACCAAATCATCTCAATCTTTTCATCAAGCATTGTCAGGTTTAGGGCGTAATCGGTATAAGCCGGCCATATCTGCAAGGACTCACCCCGGAGGCGAAAAGTGCCGCGTTTTAGTTCATAGTCAGAGCGGTCGTACTGAAGATCAACTAATCGTGCCAGTAGGCTCTCCCGGGACACTAATTGGCCTTCGATTATCTCCAAAATATAGCGGCCGTATTCGACCGGTGAACCCAAATTATAGATGGCAGACACGCTGGCCACCACAATCACGTCCGGCCGTGTTAGCAAGTTAGTTGTTGCCGACAGCCTCAACTTATCAATCTCGTCGTTAATCTCCGTCTCTTTCTCAATGTAGGTATCGGTTGTTGGGATATAAGCCTCCGGTTGGTAGTAGTCGTAGTATGAAACGAAGTAATTGACGGCGTTTTTAGGGAAAAAGTCTCTGAATTCTTGATAGAGTTGGGCGGCCAAGGTTTTATTGTGAGAAATAACCAATGTTGGCCTCTTAAGATTTTGGATGACGTTAGCTACGGTAAACGTCTTGCCGCTGCCGGTCACTCCCAGCAGTGTCTGATGTTTTTTCCCAGTCAAAACACCGGTCGTCAACTTTTCAATCGCCTCCGGCTGATCCCCAGTTGGTCGAAAGCTACTTTTCAACTCAAACTTCATACTCTTCCAAGGACCATCCTTGCAAGGATGGTCCTTATTTGATAATTTTACAATGTATGCCCAGAAAGAACGTCATTAAACAATTTATTCCCCAATCTTTCTACCATATTTACAACCGGGGTTTAAATAAAACCGACATCTTCGTTGATGAGCAAGATTATCATACCTTTCTTTCTTATCTCAAAACATATCTTCTTCCTAAAGACACAAAGACTTTGAACCAAATTATTTCTAACCCAAAATCATCGGCAAAAGAAAAAGACAAAGCTCTCAAAGTGTTACGGTTGAATAACTTTTCCTCCACAATCAGTCTCGTTGCTTACTGCCTCATGCCCAACCACTTTCACTTCTTGATTTACCAAGAAACTGACAGGGTCATTGTTCAGTTTATGAAGTCGGCATTTACTCGTTACGTAGGTTACTTTAATCACCGCCATGATCGTTATGGTCCTTTATTTGAAAGCCACTACAAAGCAGTGGTAATTAAATCAGACGAACAACTCATATACCTGAGTCGATACATTCACACTAATCCTGCCAAATCAAATATTAACCAACCTGACTCCAACCCATTATCTCAACCGTCATCATATCCTAACTATTTAGGAACGATAAATCAAAAGTGGGTTAGACCGGAAACCGTTCTGGCCTATTTTAATAATAAACAAAAGATGTATCAGAATTTTATTGAGCAACAAGATTCTGATATTGAAGAAAAAACATATTATCTTCTCCCCCATCTCCCCATCCAAGGATGGTCCTAGTAAGGATGGTCCTTGGAAGCCCTTAAACTTAACTTATGCCTCGTCATGAATTTCCGGTAAAAACAAGATTTCGCTCTGTTGTTCAAGAAGAAAATTTAAAACCAGCGCCGATTTAGTTAATTCTTCACCACCCATAGCAAGATCTAGTCTTTAAAGCTGTCGTTCAATTTCTAAAGTTACGAATTCCGCCCATAAATCAGCATTCATTCTTTGTTCGTCTAATACCGAACACTCTTCGATTAAACAAGACAATCTTGAAGCTAATGGTTCTCTACCAACCACCCCTCCTGTAATCAACCAGGCCATTCCACCTATAGAATCCATCAGCCATAAACCGGTATCTTTATCTAACCCATGATAAGCCTGGGCTGTTTTTCTAATCTTCTCTCGTAAGGCATCAATTTCAGTTTCTAACGGCGAAGGCGTAAATTGCTCTATCATAATACAAATTATACATCACTTGATAGAAAGTTACTAATTCCTTACAAGGAGTATCCTTGAGTGGTCGTTTAAGGATACTCCTTAAAAATTCCCACTTTTCTTATTCAGGAGCAATACTTCTTGAGTCTCTCACCATCAATGTCAAAGCTTTCGTCAATAGTTCTTGAATTTTTTGAGAATCATCAGTTTTTAACATTTCTTGAACAACACCCTGTGCCATAATATACATTCCTTCTTTAAGTGCAATCTCCGGTATTAATTCAATATCTTCTACTGCACCTGCAAAGGCTGTTTCATTAATCCTATTTATAAGAGTTTGTACGGGTATGCCAATATCAAAAGTAATTCCTCTTACCCGAGACCCAAACACATCTTGTGTAAATACTTTACCGCCTACCACAATTTGATCCTTCAGCTGAATTTCAAGAGCAATTCCTCGCGATAAATTGAAAAGCTCATCGTATGCGGCGGCCAAATAGTTACTTCCAAATTGTTCTAACAAGGTTTTAATTGATGGGTCTAATTCCGTGATTTTCATTGTCTTAGATGTCAATTGTAACAGTTTGATTAACAAAGATGGAGTTGACGGGTTTTATTCGGTTCGGGTAGTATGAGGGTATTATTCGGTTTTACTTTGAAAGATTATTAAATTTTACCAAAGGAGTCCAATGCCCGCCACATTATACCGCCGCCAACGTCAAATCGTCGACTTCATCGGCCAATATATCCAAAAAAACGGCTATTCACCCACCCTTAAAGAAATCGCCGCAGCCTTAAGTGTTAGCAGTTTAGCCACCATCCACGAACACCTCCAAGCTTTAGTCAAAAAAGGCGTCATTAAAAAATTTGAAGGCGCCGTTCGGGGCATCGAAGTTCTTGATCGTAAGATGAGCCACCTTTTACCCGGTGTCGAATTACCCATTTTAGGGTTTATCGCCGCTGGTCGGCCGATTGAGCCCTACACCGATCCCCAGGCCACCTTTACCGTTTCGCCGGCCATGGTGTCTAGCAAAAAGCGCTCCTATGTCCTTCAGGTCAAAGGCGACAGCATGATTGAAGAAGGCATTTTAGACGGCGATTACGTGGTCATCGAAGAACAGGAAGACGTCCAAAACGGTGACATTGTCGTTGCTTTATTGGATAACGGTTTGGCCACTCTCAAAAAATTCTTCAAAGAAGCCACCCGCGTTCGTCTCGAACCGGCCAATGCCGCCATGAAACCGATTTACGCTACCAAAGTCCGCGTTCAGGGTAAAGTCGTCGGTCTAATCAGAAAATTCGCCAATTAAAACCTGGTCCGAATTCCCCCTTCGCCCTTGTGCCATTTTACCTTGGTCAAAATCGGCGCATAGGCATCATCCTCAAGCTTGATTCGTAAAGCCTCAAGTTCTTTTTTAGTCGGCGGCCTATCTTGAAACTCTATCCCCGGAACATTCTCAACCATCGCGATTGGCGTTCGCTCATTACCCTCGCCCATCACCAATACCGCTGCCACGGTCACTGCTTGGCCTACATTTACCTGTTCCATTTTCATCACATAGCCGAAGAGGTCGGATTTGCCTATGTAGCTTTTTAAGACTTTAAAGCCGCAGTGGCACAAAGCTTGACCAACCACTCCCCAATTTAAAGGATAACTTCTACTATCGGAAATCGTCACTCCCACCTGTTTAACTCGGTAATGCTGCCTTAGAAAGCGCCAAATCCGATTGGCCGATACTTGCGGATCTATCGGCCATAAAGAATATTGGAGATTAGAATTCGATTCATCAATACCGGCATTTACAAACAAGGTGTTTCCTTTGATTGTCAACATCATCTGGTATTTATGAGAGGGATGATAGGGTAGGTAATAGTCAGCTTCTTTTTTCACCAATTCCTGCTTCTCTTCTTTGGTGTGTAAGCGTTTTGGCACCAACCGCCGCTCCCAAAAACTAACAACTTTAGATGTCACCACCACTACCGATCTTTCCGGTAACTTTGAAATTGATTGGCCGATTATTCCTAAAAGATCGTCACCCGGATTAACTAAAGGAGTTGAGACCGCCGTTACCCGCATGAGAGATATCTTAACATGGTTAGCTATCCATTCGAGAAAAAAGCTTCATTCTTTGCTCTACCACTGTCTTTACCGCCTCGTTCGCCGGTTGAAGGTACTTATATGGGGCGACTTCATCATTGCCAAGACCTTGTTTCAAAGCCTCTTTATACGCTACTCTAATTTCAGTGTTAATGTGAATTAAACTGATACCCGCCTCAATGGCTTCAACAAAGTCATCATTGGCAATTCCCGAGCCGCCGTGTAAAACTAAAGGCACTCCCGCCGCTTGGCGAATCCGACGGATTAGATCAATATTAAGTTTTGGATCAGGGGCATTTTTCAACATACCGTGAATGTTACCGACCGCCGGCGCCAATAGTTCTACTCCGGTTTTTTCAACAAACGACCGAGCCTCTTCTGATGATGGTAAATTTTTTTGAGCTTCGATAACCTCGGTTGGTAAGGTTTCTATCAGTTTTGACGAGGTGCCGATAAACCCCAACTCTCCCTCTACCACCACTTCTGCTCGGTTAGCTTTGACGTAATCAACGGTCGCCTTGGTCAACTTTATATTCTCATCAGTTGTTAACTTTGTCCCGTCAACCACCACCGCATCAAACCCTGCCTCCACCGCCTGCTTAATTTTATCAAAACTATAAGTGTGATCAGCGTTTAAAAAGATGGGCAATTGATATTCATTGCGGTAACTACGAATTAAAGCCACAATTTGAGTAATACCGATAAATTCCCGCTCACCTTCCGACACTCCTATAACCACCGGTTGCTTTAACTCTCTGGCCACCTTAACAATGGTCATTAACACATCACTAGTTGACACATTAAAGTGGCCGACGGCTCTTTTTTCTTTTTCTGCTTCAGCCAAAATTGTCAGTAACTGCATATTACTCAAATTCACTTAGAAAGGGAGAAATATCAATATTGGCAATCGATCGGCTCACCAGGGTGTTTTCTTTAAGCTCACTCACCTGTTGATGATAGGCTGGTTTTCCCTCTTTAAAGAAAAGGCCGATGTACAATTTGTCGGTTCGCATCGCATACTCCCAAGCTTTAGTTTTATCAGGCGCCAGATGTCTCTCGTCATCGAGTTTAATCATATTAGCTCGATACCACTCATAACTTTGATTAGGGTTAAACACCGGGCAAGGCTGCAAAACGTCAATGAAACTAAAGCCGGTATGGTTGATGCCCTCGGTGATTCTAGCCGCCAATTTGGGTATATCGCCGGCAAATTCCCGCGCCACCATGGAAGCGTGATTAGTCAAAGCTATTGCTACCGGGTTAAACGGTTCTTCAATCACTCCTTCCGGCGTTGACTTGGTCTTGACACCTTTATCAGTCGTCGGGCTCATCTGGCCGGTAGTTAAGCTGTAGCGGTGATTATTGTGGGCCAGAATAGTGATATCATGGTTGCCGCGCATCAAGTTGATAAAGTGTGTACCCCCCTCGCCGTAACAGCCGCCGTCACCAATCACCACCAAAACTTTCAGTTCGTGATTAGCCAACTTTATGGCCGCTGCCGGCGGCAAAGCCCGGCCATGGAGAGTATGTAAACCATAGTAACTGTTAAAATCTGCCATATTGCCAGAGCAACCTACGTCGTAGACGATGACTATTTTTTCTTTGGGACAATTAACGCCGGCTAACCCGGCCTTAATCGCTCCCCAAATCGCATAGTTACCACAACCCGGACACCAGGTCGGATGCTTAGGGTAAGTTAGACCCGCCGCTGATCTACCATATTTATCTAATGGAGGCGTTTGCTCGGTCATAACTTCTTTTTCAACATAGTACCCTTAACATAAGAAACGATATCTTCAGCAAAAAATGGCCTACCGTCATAGCGGTGCAGCTGGTCACTAACTTTAATTCCCGTCTCTTGAGTAATCAGTCGCGCCAGTTGCCCCTGGTAGTTACCTTCCACCACCAAAATTTTTGATCCGCTATTAAGGACTTTAGTAACCTGGTCTTTCGGAAAGGGCCATAACCAGGAAAAATTAAGCATCGCCGACTCAATTCCCTCTTCGTGCAATAGTTCTCGGGCAGCTCGAATCGGGTTTTTAGTCGAGCCAAATGATAGCAAAGTGACTTGAGGTTGGGCATCGGCCTCGTAGTATTGTTCAGGCATCCCGCTGGTAGCAAGCTCCATTTTCTTCATTCTCTTCTCCATCTGGGCGGCTCGTTCCGGTCCTTCTTCAGTGGCAAATCCATACTTATCATGTTCATAACTATTAGCGATGTAGCCGCCGTTAGCTGTTCCCGGCAAGGTTCTCTGGCTGACCGGCTGATCAGTTCGATACCGGGGATAAAAACCAGATTCATCCGCTTGTGGCTTAGTGTCAATCCCCATACGCTCATGACTGTAGCTAGTCTTCGGTTTGGGCATAGTAAAACGACTTTCGGCCAAATATTTATCTGACACCACTATAACCAACAACTGATACTTTTCTGCTAAATCCAAAGCTTTCTGAACCAGCAAAAAGGCTTCTTCGGCATCACCGGGCGTCAACACAATTCTGGGAAACTCGTCTTGACTGGCCGACAAAACAAAGGCTAAATCACCCTGCGCCGTCCAGGTAGGCATCCCCAAAGCTGGCCCTGGTCGCATGCCTTCAAACACTACCAATGGCAATTCCGCCACACTGGCAAAACCTAAACCCTCGGTCATATAGCAAAATCCCCCACCAGCTGTTCCCACCATCGCCTTTACGCCGGCAAAGCTAGCTCCAATGGCCATGTTAACGGCGCTGTTTTCGTTCTCGGCATGCTTGACTACAATCCCTGCTTTCGAGGCCTTGGCCGCTAGATAGTGAAGCAGCGAACTTGAAGGCGTCATCGGGTAAGCCGCATAAAAAGACAACCCACCAGCCAGCGCCCCCAGCCCCGTCGCCTCATTACCCGTCAACGTCAGCCGATTATTAGTCCCTGGTTTTTTGGTAAGGTTTACTACGGGTTGACCGCCGTTACTTTTTACAAAATCGTAACCTGCCTGGGCGGCTTTTTGGTTAAGATTGATTACTTCCTGGCCTTTATCGCTAAACACTTGAGCAATTACCTGGTTTAATATCGAAAGATCCAAACCCAAAAAGAAAACCGAAGCCCCGAGGGCCACATTGTTGGCCATCACTCTGCTACCGCCAACTTTCTGGGCAAGCTTGACCATCGGTACGTTAAAGTTTTTCCCAGCTAGATTGTAGATAGAGATATCGACATTGTCATCTTCTTGATCGAAAATTACCATTGACTCACTCGTTAGCTCTTCCTTATGAAAAGCTAAACCATTCTTATTTAAAGCCACTAACACATCAACTTTCCACTTTTGAGCATGAATTGGCTCCGGCCCGGCATGAACCTGATAGGTATTGTGTCCGCCTCGTATAAGCGATGGATACTCGGTGTAATCAAAAATATACCAGCCGTGTTTAGCGCAGGTTTTACTCATGAGTAGCCCTGTGGTCATAATCCCTTCACCGGCAAACCCCGCCACCTTCCAATTCAAAGTATTTTTATTGATCATAAATTTTTACTTTTAAGTTTTGACTTTTGCGTTTTGTTAGTATTCTTCTAGTGTCGACGTGTCACCAATCGGCAGGCCCAATTCCTTGGCTTTCAAAAGCCGTCTCATAATTTTACCAGACCTAGTTTTTGGCAACTTATCAATAAACTCAATCTCCCTGGGATATGCATGACCAGCCAAATGTTTTTTTACAAATTGGGCAATATCTTCTTTTAAGGCCTCGGTCGGCTTTACCTCTTTCTTCAATTTAACAAATGCCTTGATAATTTCTCCGCGCAAAGGGTCTGGTTTACCAATTACCCCGGCCTCAATTACTGCCGAATGTTCTATCAGGGCCGATTCCACCTCAAACGGGCCTACTCGCTCGCCCGCTGTCTTAATCACATCGTCGGCTCGACCAATAAACCAAAAATAACCATCTTTATCTTTATAAGCCCGGTCACCAGAAATGTACCACCCTTTCGAAAAGTATGAAGCGTACTTTTTAGGTCGCCGCCAGATACTTTTCATCATTGACGGCCAACCTGGCTTGATGGCTAAATTT
>MHDE01000033.1:0-163 GCA_001803465.1 Microgenomates group bacterium RIFCSPHIGHO2_01_FULL_45_11
GTCATTTCTTTGGGCGGAGTCGTGGTCAGTAAAGGGGTTAGAGTCGGCGGCAACAAAATTGACGAAGCCATTGCCGACTATACTCGTCGCAAGCACAATCTTATAATCGGAGATCAGTCTGCCGAAACAGTTAAATTAAAAATCGGCACCGCCACGCTTCTTG
>MHDE01000033.1:204-339 GCA_001803465.1 Microgenomates group bacterium RIFCSPHIGHO2_01_FULL_45_11
AGCGGCCTCCCGCGCGAAATCACCGTTTCCTCAACCGAAATCACTCACGCTATCAGCCGGCCGCTTTCCCAAATCGTCGGCGTCGTTAAAAGCGTTTTGGAGGAAGTGCCACCGGAACTGTCAAGCGACATCATT
>MHDE01000033.1:450-3440 GCA_001803465.1 Microgenomates group bacterium RIFCSPHIGHO2_01_FULL_45_11
GTAGTCAAAGGCACGGGCATTGCCTTAGACAATCTTCACGTTTATAAACGGGCTTTGACTTATCAGCGTTAAAACTATAAGACTATTATCTATCGAATCATCTCCGCCTGGATTAGTGGTATAGCAAAAAAACAGTCAAAATTTTAACAAAAGACAAATAAAATAGAGAATATTACTATAAGAGCTAAAATAAGGTTATTTATTGTACTAATAAGTTCTAAAAAAAGATTGATATTAGAAGTAAAGTATTAAGAGTAATAAAATTATTCATTGACTTCGAACATTGGTGAGTTTATAGTAAAAATTAATAACCCAGAAAATTAAAATATAGCTGGTTATTAGTCGATTACCTAAAAATAGCGGATCTCGGGTAAAAACATGTTATAAGTTTAACAAGAAAAGAGTCACTTTCGGGTTAAATTAGCATAATCAATATGGCCAACTCATCAAAATTTATCCTTTTCAAAACTAATGAAGTAACTTTCGCTTTTAATTCGGTAAGCTGATTACCACTTAATGTAGGAAGAATGCATAAAAAAGAGCTTAATAAAGCAACAATATTAAAAGTAGGCATTACTAGCAGTTATAAAGATGAACTGATAAGATTTTTAACTCTTAGCCTGGAACAGAAACAGGCCTCAAAACCAATTTTTATCACTACTCCCAATTCTGAACAGCTAGTCCAAGCCACTACCAATGATACCTTTAGACTAACTTTGAATAGATCAACCATTGCCCTTCCAGATGGGATTGGTATAGTTATAGCCTCTAAATTGTTACATCGAGCCGGTAAGCTTCAGAGTTACCTCAAGAAGCGCCTCACTGGCCGGGAAATGATGATTAGCCTTTGTCAACTGGCCGCTTCTAGGAAAAAAAGGGTTTTTTTGCTGGGTGGCCGACCGGGAGTGGCCGCTGCTGCAGCCGACCAGCTAACCAGCCGTTTTAATGGATTAAAAGTCGCTTCGTGGCCGGGAGTCAAAGATATCACCAAAGAATCGTCAGTCGAACTCGCGCAAACTTTAGGCCGCATTGAAAGTCACCGCAGTGATATTTTATTTGTCGCTTACGGCGCGCCGCGGCAGGAACTATGGGTGGCCAAAAACCTCACCGACCTTCAAAAAATCGGCGTCAAAATTATCATGGTAGTTGGTGGCGCTTTTGACATCATCGCCGGCAAACTTCCAACCGCACCCAAAGGTATACAGTCCTCCGGATTAGAATGGCTTTGGCGCCTCATCTTCGAACCCTGGCGTTTCAAGCGCCAACTCCGCCTGGTCAAGTTCTGGTGGCTCATTTTTAAACAGCTGCTCCATCGTAATAATTTGGTAAGCCCCAGAGGACCAAGATGAACACCAATTTTCCTTCCAAACTTTCACCCTGGCCTGTTAGCGGCCCGGAATCAGAAGAAATGCCGCTCGACGGCAGGGCCGCGGTTTTTGACTTACCCGACCTAATGGAAATTTTGCTGGAGGTTAACAGAGAAGGCATTCCTCTAGCTGAAACTAACCTGGGGCTTATCTTTACCTTAAGTCTTTATAGAGAACAACTAAGTTCAGCCAAGCCATCTTGAAGGAACCGTTTCTGGTGGGTTATTCGAGCCACGTTAGACGTGGCAGATCATTACGCTAGTAACATCGGCTCCGCCTTGGCGGAACGTAGATATACTTCTCGCCCGCCATGGGCGGGCGAATACCACGGGTATCAGCCCGTGGAAGTTTATTCCCAATGCCTAAGAAGCCGATCTATAAGCTGACTCGCTTCTGGCCCAACCATTGCCTTCAGCGTCGGAAGAAATGCTTCTGGCACCAACCTAAGATAACTGGAGATAAATGTGGCCATATCTCCCTGGGATAACTCATCTCCAAACAAAAGGGGAGCCAGAGCAATAGTCGCCCTTTCTGCATCAGTTCGTCCGCCAAGTGGATTGTACCGGCCTCTGCCAATAACTCCATTTTCAGTAGAACTTAGGTTAATAGTGATACCAGCACCTTTGTCGGTAAGCTTAGGATCCAATAACCCATGCATATTGGCTTCATGGTTCGCCAGTTCCACAGCCATCGCGAGAGCTATTTGAGGGTCAACCCCATTAGCCTTAGCCCACTGCAGTACTTGCCGTAAATAGACAGGAATATCAAATTGTTCCGGATCAGTAATTTCTTGCCGCCAGCTAAATTCTGATGGCGTCTCACTCATAAGGGCAGATTATATCATCTTAATACCAAATAGGGTCAGTCGGACGCCAACTCCGCCTGGTCAAGTTCTGGTGGCTGGTTATTAACAGTGTTGTAGCAAATAAAAAAACAGCCTAATCTAGAAACTACACGAAACCTTGACTTATAGGTTAAAATGTCCCTAGGATATCAATTATAAAGGGAGTGTCTTATGCCAATTCCGGCTGAGATAAAAGTAATCAGGAACTTGGTGACCACGTTAGACTATTTAACCGATGAAGGAGAAATTGTTGTTCCCCAAGGTTTAATTAAGGCAATTAAAGTTTATCCATACTTGGTCGGAGATGATGGCACTGGTCCAGTTGCCCGTGAGGCCGATTTTCTACTTAATCGTCAAGCCCCAGAACCACTGTCGGCTGATCAGGTTATAGAAATTCCTGATGAAATCCATAGGTTGTTGGTGGTTTGTGGTGGGGGAGTGGGAGAACAGCAAATGGAACCACTACGACAATGGTTTGACAGCTTGATACAAGCAGAAGCAAGCCAAACAACATCCTGATCCATTAGGCCTTGCCCTCATCCATCAGTAAAGAAGTTAGACCTTTCACCCTCCCAGTGGTGCCTGCTTCTACCTAAGCACTTTGATTATTGTGGTAAACTGGCACCCAAAGGCAGGCAATTTGTTCCTATGACCGATCGTTGGCAAAATCAGACAGACTTGTTTGCCGGGTGTGCGGAAAATGATTTTCTGGAAGCTGCGGCCAGTTTTAAGCCCGAAATGAGACCTGAAGAGTACCGGGTCTTACGGGGCGCGGCTAC
>MHDE01000033.1:3452-7198 GCA_001803465.1 Microgenomates group bacterium RIFCSPHIGHO2_01_FULL_45_11
TTTCTATGGTGGTCCTCATGGTTTAGGCGGAGGCCGGTTAGGTCAAGTCGATAAAATTCTTGAAAGAATGGTACAGCTGCGAGGTCTTGATAAAGAGCGGCCTAAACCTTTTTAGGCTTGAAACCATAGTAGAAACTGCTAGCATAAAAGCATGCGCACCCTGCTCGGACTGGTGCTATTCTTCGGCTCACTCATTATCTCCTTTAGCGCCTATTCGCTTGGTTTAAAGAACAAACAGTGCGATTGTGGCTGTTGCCCTGGTCTTACCGGCGTCCCCAATGTCCCCATGCTCTACTACAATCAGGCTAACCTCAAACCCCCGCCTATTGACCTCGAATACTGCGCTATCATCGGCTGTTCCTCGCCTCGCATTCCCATCTACATCGACATCTACGGCCTGGGCGCCTTCTTTTTCCTCATCGGCCTCTACTTCTTAACCAAAGGCCCCAAATCGAGCCTGATGTGATTCAAAGCTACCACTCATCAGTCCCACTTTACTCAACGGCTAGAGTAAAAAGAGTATAATTATCTTATGAACGGTGAGAGTGATTCAGCCGAACAATGCGGTCAGGTGATATGGCGCTTTAAGCATCCAGCGGGTTACTACGGTGGTTTAGAGCAAATTGAAGACAACTCTTCATTCCGCCACTATGCGTGGTTATATTGGTTTTGTAGAGACCTAGCCATTACTGTAGGACCGCATCCCGAAGCCAGTCAAAGACACATTATCGAAAACAGCCGTAAACTAGTAGAAAAAGGCATTATTACTCCCGATCAACTTAGTTATTTGTATGAACAATTTGACTTCAATCCAGATGACTATCAGCCCCCTTTATGGGGGAAACCAGACGTAACTTAATCTGAGAAGACCAAAAAAGATTCAGAGACGAACATACAAAATATTCCTAGGAACGTCTGACGTCCCTAGCCGACTTTTTGGTCTTCGGGGTTAATGCCAAGAAGCCACAACACCGATTCCTTTTTATAGCGCCTGTCTCCCCGGGAATTTATTCGGATGGCCGGCAGCTTCCCTCGTTTCCCCCAACGCTTGATGGTCAAAGGCGATACCCGCAGCAAATCCGCCACTTCTCTCACCGTCAACAAATCTGGCAAATTTCCCAAATCTACTCTCTTACCACTTATAACAGCATTTGAGGCAGTTTCAGCCATTCATACCTCCTTTGATTGAGAAATAAATAATTTCAAACTAATCACACTGTAACAAAATAAATTTTAGTAAGTCAATGAGCAAATTTATCACAAGACAGCTGAATACCCTAAGGAGCTTGTCTAAAGGGCTGAATACCCAGTTGCAACTGGCCCTGCGCCGTGTTACAAAAATCCCAGTGAAAACTAAAAAACATTTCTACTTGGCCATCACCGGCACCATGGGGGCAGGCAAGACCACCGTCGCCAAACTCTTGGCCAAAAAGCTCAAATTCCACCTGATCGAAGAAAACTTCGGCGAAAACGCCTTTTTAGCCCGCTTTTACCAGAACATGAAGCGTTGGGCTTTCCACTCTCAAACCTTCTTTCTCATGGAAAAAATCGCCCAAACCTTGTCTACCCACAATCTCCTTACTAATAAAAACATCATTCAAGACGTCCCCATCTATCAGGACGTCTTTTCTTACGCCAAAGCCCAACACATCATGGCCAATATGGACGACGCCGAATGGCGTTTATACCAAAAAATCTATCGCTCCTTTGAGCCCAATCTGCCCCGACCCAACTACCTTATCTACATTAAAACCTCTCTCGAGTCGGTCAAAGCCCGCATCGGCTCCCGCGGCCGTGAGTTTGAACGCCGCATTCCCGACGGCTATCTAGAACTCCTAGAGATGCTCAACGAAGCCTGGATGAAAAAGGAGGCCAACGGCATCAAAGTTATAACCGTGGAAACAGATAACCTTAATCTAATCAAAAGCTCCCGCGACCGGGAGGTTTTTATCAAAAAAATCATTCACAGCCTAAAACTTTAGCCAAAACTAATCGAGTCGACAGGTGTGTTAAAATTGGCCTCAACAATCACTATACGTTAAGGAGGGAAGTATGCCAGGAAGATACGAGAAGGCTTGGGAAATGTGGAAACAGGGAGCGGGCCCAGGTTGGCTACCTCGGGAATTACGCCTATTTATGGGAGTGATGTTAATTAACGAAGGAGATATAGACACCATTTTACAACAAGCGCTTTCAGACCAAGAACAGATTAATCAAGAAATAATAGCAATAATGGCTCTTCCCGAGGAGCAAATTATGCCTGGATTACAAAGATTATTTGAACAATTAAGCGGTCAGTCAACAGAGGAAGTTTTAAGAACAGTCGCCATAAAACTTGATCAACAATTTTAAGCATCCTTATTAGTGCTATAATTTGATTCGATAGAATAAATCAACGACTAGAGAAGTATATGGATAATTTATTTGAAAAATTGGGCAGGATTTTAAATCCAACATCCCCTCAAGAATCAAGACCTCCGACCCAGGTAGGTAACGTGCGTTGGGATTTTAGGGGAAATTACCCTGGTGCATATGGAGCAGGACTAGTAACAGGATTAGATCAAATACGTCCATTGCTCGGTGATAAGGTATTAGCGTCTCAGGCTACGAGATCACTTTGGTTTTTTTGTAGGGACGCGGCAGTAGCAGCCTCAAACCCAAATGCTCCCGAGCGAAGGAGTGTTCTTAATTCGGGAAATCAACTGGTTGAAAGTGGCTATATAACACCGGAACAACTCAATTATATTTATGACCAATTTGGCCTTGATACAAATAATCTCCCACCACAGTTAAACCAGTCAAAATAAACCAACTCTCCAAAGGACCATTATTATAAAAATGGTCCTTAAGCGATCTCAGAAGTTAGACTTCGAAGATATCAGCCTAACGGAAATTACTCTTGGGGTGAACCATCTGCTTCTACCGAGGGTTGTTGTTCGGTTTCGTCAGTTATTGGAGCTAATCCTACGATTTCCGGCCTAACAGATTTAGGATCATTCACACCTGTTCTCAGTATAAAACCACCCCGTTCAAAATAAACATGTTTCAAATTATCAGGACTACTGGGCACACTCCTCCTTTCTTTCCTTTTAGGGAAGCTACTTTATTACCCCCATTAATCTCTATGTCAATCGCCATTATTTGGGCAATTTTAATTCCACCCTTCAAAGATCTCAGGGTCTCGCATTATTGCTAAACTTATTTGAGTTCGACTTGAGCGCCTGTCCCAGAACCAAAAATCCTGGCTATCGACAGAATGCCTATTCGGCCGTTTTCGATGCCAAGTTTTGGTGCGGGACCTCCGCTTGGTGGAATTACTTCAATTCCACCTGCGCTTCCCAGAACCTTTTCTCGAATTTTTGCTAACTGCGTACTCCGCCGTATCAAAAATCGGGAAAAGGTACGGGACTGCTCACGTCTCACTTTAGTTCGACTTGAGCGCCGGCTTCTTCCAACTTTTTCTTAGCCGCTTGAGCATCATCCTTCTTAAGGTTTTCAGCGACTGTCTTGGGAGCGGCTTCCACCAAGTCTTTGGCTTCTTTAAGGCCCAAATCCGGTTTTATTTCCCTAACTGCCTTGATGACGCCAATTTTATTAGCGCCTGCAGAGGTCAACACCACATCAAATTCGCTCTTTTCCTCAACTGCCGGTAGCGCCGCCGCTTGAGCCGCCGGTGACGCGGCTACTGCCATGGGGCTAGCTGCCGACACCCCAAACTTATCTTCTAAAGCTTTAACGAGTTCAGC
>MHDE01000034.1 GCA_001803465.1 Microgenomates group bacterium RIFCSPHIGHO2_01_FULL_45_11
GTCTGAACCACATCCTTAACATCTCCAGTCAGTACCCCTGCTTGTACCGCTGCCCCGACCGCCACCACTTCATCCGGATTTACCCCTTTATGAGGCTCTCTCCCAAAAAAATCTTTCACTATTTGAGAGACCTTCGGCATCCGTGTCTGCCCACCCACCAACACTATTTCACCAACCTCTTTGACACTAATTTTGGCGTCTTTTAAACACGCCTTCACCGGCCCCATCGTCTTAGCAATCAAATCATCCACCAATTCCTCGAGTTTCGCCCGCGTCAATTTCATCGTTAGGTGTAGCGGCTGCCCATCCTTAGATTGACTAATAAACGGTTGGTTAATTTCCGTCTCCGTCGAACTCGACAACTCCACCTTTGCCTTTTCTGCCGCGTCCCGAATTCGCTGTAATGCCTGTCGGTCCTTAGTCAAATCAATCCCGGTTTCCTTCTTAAATTCGCTGGTAATCCAATCAATCACTCGCGCATCAAAATCATCACCACCCAAAAAGGTATCCCCATTGGTCGCTTTGACTTCAAAAACGCCTTCACCAATCTCCAAAATGGAAATGTCAAACGTCCCTCCACCCAAGTCATACACCGCAATCGTCTTGCTACCCTTTTTATCCAGGCCATAAGCCAACGCCGCCGCCGTCGGCTCGTTCAAAATCCGCTCCACCGTTAGCCCCGCGATTTCTCCCGCCTGCTTGGTCGCTTGCCGTTGCGAATCGTCAAAATAAGCCGGCACCGTTATTACCGCCTTCTCCACTTTTTCGCCCAAATAGGCTTCTACATCCGCTTTGGCTTTGGCTAAAATTTTTGCCGATATTTCCTGGGGAGTAAACGTTTTCCCTTCCACCTTTACCGCCGCCATCTCATCTTTGCCAGCCACAATTTCATACGGCACCATCCCTTGCGTCTTCTTCACCTGTTCATCGCTAAATCGGCGCCCCATCAATCGCTTAATCGAATAAATGGTGTTTTGTGGATTAAGAATCATCTGCCGCTTAGCCACATCGCCGACCAAATTCTTCATTGGCTCCACCACCGAAGGAATAAGATTCCGCCCCTCTGCCGTCGGAATCACTTTAGGCGCTCCCCCCTCCATCACCGCCACTACGCTATTGGTTGTCCCCAGATCAATGCCAATGATCTTACTCATAACAGTTCTCCTTCTAATGTGTATTTACTTACTTTCTAGTAACCTACAACCTAGTCATTAAATTAAATTTCTAATTACCCTAATTGACCTAATTTCTAAATAAAATTTCCCTTTAATGTTTGATAATTGTTTAGGTTAATTAGACATTAAAATAATTCGGTTAATTTTTTTCACCGTCTCCTACTTTCACTTTTGCCGGCCGTAAAACCACTCCATTCATCGTGTACCCTTTCTCTACTACCTCAATCACTCTGTCTTTTTCTCCCGTGACGCGCTCCACACACTCCATTGTTTGCGGATCAAACTCTCTACCGGCTGCCTCAATTTTTCCCACTCCCTCGCTTTTAAAAATATCATCTAGTTGAGTCATTACTAATGATAATCCTTTATCCTGCAAATGCTCAACCGCCCGCTCCAAGTTATCGACAACCGTCAATAACTTCTCAATCAAAAGTGCGTTAGCGATTTTGACAAACTGCGCCTTTTCCGCCGCTACCCGCTTCTCCAAGTTTTGATAGTCAGCCAAAGCCCGCTTCCACTTGCCCTCTAGCTCCGCCACTTGCTCCTGCAACTGAATTATGTCCATCTGACTTTTCGTCTCTGGCCGTTTCCCTTTTTTTACTTTATTCATGAGCCTTACAAGATGAATAATGAATAGAAAATAAGAAGTAATGAAAAGTGAACATTATTTTCTACTTTCTAGTCATTATTTTCTCTTCCTATCCACTAACTACTACTCCCTACTGCCTACTCCCTATAATTATTCCCTAGCTATCTGGGAAATCAAATGGGCAAAATGCCGTACTAGGGGTATCACCTTAGGATAGTTAAACCGCCGCGACCCAATCACCCCTAGGGACCCTGTCTGTCCGCCTGCTTGGAACCGCCCCACCACGCAACTTACCGATTCCAGATGCGATACGCCAAAATCGTCTCCCAAAAGTACTTCTAGTTCACGCTCCATTAATCGCTGGTGAATGATACCCAGTAATTGTGAAGCTTCATCTAACATGGAAAAAAGCGTCCGGGTGACATCAATATCATAAAATTCGGGCATCTCCAAAATGTGGGCATAACCAGCACTATAAACTGGCCCTTCATCCACCGCTGCAATCCCGATGCTTCCCGTCCGCTGCGCCAATTCGTGGGCCGCCTCCCGCAACAGTTCATCTAACTGATGCCTTTTATCCCACACCCGCTCCTTGGCCGACACTTCTTCCGCCACCGTCAAATCCTGCTCCCGCATGATCTCGGCAATATAGAGTTTTATTGCTTTGGAAGAAGGAATTCTCCCGGCCGAAGTATGCGGTTGCAACAAATACCCTTGCTCGGTTAAATACACCATTTCATTACGGATTGTCGCCGGCGACACCCCCAGGTTATACTTTTTGTCCAGCGTTTCCGACCCAACCGCCTCGGCGGTATTGGTGTACTCCTCCACAATCGTTTTCAGAACTTGCACTTGCCTATCTGTCAGATCCGTCATACTTCCAATCAAAAAACTTGTCCCCCGAAGCCCTGAGTTTACCGAAGGGCGAAGGTTGGGATTAGCACTACCTTATCATGACTGCTAACCCCTGTCAACAACTCAAAACGCCTCTCTTAGTCGACAACCTAATTATGTATGATAGTATGTAAATAATTATGAATATTAATCATACCCCTTTACTTGCTTCTGTCTCTGAATTGCAACGAAATTACCGATCGCTTCTTTCACGGCTTAAAAAGGTAGGACAACCGATATTTGTCTTGAGAAAAAACAAACTTCAGGCTGTATTAGTCGATCCTGCCAAGTTCACCGAGCTTGCTAAAAAAGCCCAAGCCTACGAGGAAAAAAGCGCTCAAGAAGCCATCCAAGTTTACCAGACAGAAAAAAAAGCCAAAAAACTAACTAAACTCACTAAAATGGAAGAGTTGTTTGCTCATGAAGATTAAAACCGTCTACTATTCTTCACACTTTAAAAAATCCCTCAAGAAATTTAAGAGCAAGCACCCACTCATCAAACGTCAAATCAAAAGTTTTTTAGACAACCCTTTCCACCCACGTTTTAAAACCCATCAATTGAGTGGCAAATTCAAAGGTTATTGGTCTTTCTCTATCGACTACCGTCTCCGGATACTCTTCGAGTTCATTAACCAGGAAACTATTGGCTTCATCGACATCGACACCCACTCTATCTATCGTTAATTTCATCTGAAAAGATTAAAACCACTTTTAATTAGCGCAACCTCCGACCGGCAAATACTCCGTCACTTCACCAGTCTTTGGATCGGTAAACACTTCATCCCGAAAGTACACATACCGCTCTGGTGATTGGGTTCTTAATTCGCAAGCATTCGTCACATACCAGGCAGCTGAATCAACAAAATCCTCTTCACAGGAAACCTTACTTGACTCACTCTCATTACCAGTCACCGGCTGCATATTGTAGCTGTATTTTAAAAAGCCTACCGCCCTACAACCAGTCAAGTTTTTATAACCTCTCGGAATACTAGTGCCCAAAACAAATCCAACCGCGTGAGAAAAAGATGTTGAAAGCTGCGGAAAAAGTGGCACTGAAACCCACTCCATTCCCTCATCGACAAAAGCATGGAAAAACTCATGAATTATGGCATGACGAAAATAGCCATCATAAAAGGCATAATCCTCCTTAACATAACTACCATCAACAGCAACGAAGTCCACCTTGAAAAATCCACCACTACCTTCACCGATGGTTCCGCGAAAATCATTATAGATATTCATTCTCACTTCCATACCGGTAAATAAGTGCTGGGGCAAGGTATTTAAAAGACTATACGCTTCATGAAACAGTTCATTGGAAAAACTATCCACAGAAACATGGTCGCATGAGGATGTTTTCGTTACCACGCCACCTTTACATTCAAATAAACAGCCACCGTCATCCCGCATAAACACTTGGCCTTCAGTAGAGCAACTATCGTTTACCTTGGCTGTACACATGCCTTTAATGCACCCCCTGTCGCAAGATTCCAACGGCGATGAAAACGAATTGTAGCCCACTTTTCTAAGAACGGCGTTCACACTACTGGGGAAAACTTCTTTTTCACAAAATAAATCTGTAGTAACCTCAACCTGGGGAATTTTTGGTGACCAAAGAACGGATATAATAACCTTGTAATACCGAGCCGTTAACTCCACAATTACCACAAAGGGTAAAAACCTCTGAGCCATATTCCCTACGGCCGCTATTCTCCTCTCCCACCACGGACAGGCTGTGCTACCTTCACCAGAAGTTTGTGTTTCCGGCTCCTGAGCATACGCCTGCCCTACCCAAGTAATTTGCAGCGTATCACCCAAACAATCTGTTTCTGGATTCATCGCATCGTCCACCCATCGGGCCACACCAAAATCAGACTCTTGTTGAATGATTACCGCAGCCTGACTCAGATTACTCTGAGGCTTAAACATCCCCTTCCACCAATCGGTAACATACTTCCAAACTGCTGTTGGCGTCCAGACGGTTCTTAAGAGAGTCATAATCGTTATCGGTAAACCAGGTATGCCCGCATAAAGCGCAGCCAAAACACCAACCATCGCAGGTAATGAAAACTCTGCCAAATCTGCTAACCCCAAACCTCCGAGAGGAACCAATCTATCAATAAAAGTAGGTTCATCAACACCTTGCGCAAAATCAGCCACGGCTAATCCATCTTCACTAACAGGCAGTTCACGCACCAAATACAAAGAGTTAGTAATATCATAGCCATTAAAATCAAACCTGTGGGCAGGCCTTACCTTGCTACCCGTTTCCCCTCCATACCGAGAAAGTACGTAGTTAGTAGTCAAAGTATAGTTAGATACCGTACTAGTGGTTCCTGCCACCAGTATCTCCTTAACCCCTCTCTTTTTGGCAATATCTTCCAAATGGGTCACAAAAAGTTCGAAAAAGTTACCGATGGCCATTTCGGTATCTCGCGGCACGTCAAAAGCCCGAATGATCATTATTCTATTGCCTTCGGCGTCGTACTCCTCAAAAACTAAGGTCGATCCCAGAAATTCCTTCTGACCTCCACTCTCAGCCACAAATTTAAATGGAATAACATTCGGGTTACCTCTAAGCAAAGGGCACTCTTTAGAATAACAAACATTTGCCAAGTAAGCTGACATTTCCCCTACAAATCCTCGATCCGGAATAAGAGAAATGGCAAATGAATCTTCTAACTCTTTTATTTCAAACGTCGCCGCCAATTTCTTCATTTCTTCAATTAGAGGATTCACATAATCATTCAGGTTATTGCGCTTCTTATTCTGGACGATGGTATTGAAAGTTTCTTGTTCCCAATATTCTTCACTGTTGCCCGTTTGAATATTGATGGCGTGATCCTTAATATGATTTTTAAGCAAATTATCAAGAGCAGTCACCGATCCAATGGTCATTTCGTCTTTTTCTACTAGAGCTCGAAGTGAATCCCAATGTCCGGGAGACTGATGTTTCTCCAACACTTTTCGAATCACAATCTGGCGTAAAATGGAATTAAGTTGAGTTTGTTCATTGCTATTCTTCCCAAAATTGACAGTGATTAATACTTTCATCAATCCATCCAAACTAACCACATCGCCTAACTGCGTCAAAACTGCTCCGTACTCATCTATCTGCTTCTGTAAGAAAAGTGCCGCCGCAATATTAGCTTGTTTGGCTCGGGTAAGCTCTTCAATCTTAGTTTGCAAAACAGTGGTTATCTGGTCTTTAAGATCTCCGATGTCTCCGGTATGACTCAAACTATTAAGTACTTCCTGCCGTACCAACTCGTAGGCGTCACTTTGCAGCACCGTTGCCTCAACCGAAATTTTAGGCACCCTGATTTGCGAAGCAATGTAATGGTGTGGCAAAGGAACAATACTTTGCATCTCCAAATCAGAAAGATAGTTATTCACTATTTGGTCAATAGATAAGAGTCCTTGATCAAAGTGGTGTACGCTCTTGCCGGTAGCCACACTAAGAATATTTAATTCCAGAAAGGACATGTTGGCTGGAGGTACATAAGACGCTTCACTGTAGATTTGCTGTCTCAGGTTGTCAATTCGCCGCTTAATTTCAGCCACTGTAGTAATACCAGAATCGGCAATATCCTGTGGCAGAGAACTTATTTGCCCAGTTTCAAAAAGATACACATGCCTAAAGTAGTAATACAAAAGACTCGCCTTTGATAACCCAAACATTCGAATATACTCGGTCAAGGTAGATAACTCCCGCTGGTCCAACCTATCTATGACCTTAGTGTCCACCAAATACCGTATCAGAGCCGACATCCGGTCATATTCATTATGAGTAAAAGCATTGCGCCGCTCATCACCTTCTTCTGGTAAAACCTGAAGCAGCTTCGTAACCACCTCATCACCAAACATTGTCCGCCATTGTTGTCTGGTCGCATACGGCAACAAACTGGTAAAATCGCCGCCAACAATTGCTTCTTCGTTCTCAATAAAACTAGAGATCAAATCTAACCAAGCACTGCCATAGGTTATTTTAAGCTTCATTACGTCATACGAAAGCTGACTGATTAGCTGCCAATAACGCCGCTCCTCAGCTGACAAATTCTGATCCTCTAGTCGGATATCCGCAAATTCTACTAAAAGATTAGGCCCCACCACTTTTTTCCTAACCGCCTCAACGATCAATTGGTCGGATAATTTATTCAGTAGATTACCTGATAAATAGTGTTCTCTTATTAGCTGTCCAAATGCTTGATACTTGTCGCCGACAACCAGTTTGTTAACCCATCCCCAAGACTCTTGCCAATCTACATCCTTTTCTATCAAGTCGTAAAAAATCGGGTATACCGGCCCGGTTACCCATGTTTCGGCAATAAAGTCATAGTGACTGGATAAAGCCAGAAACCAAAACGGAACTGAGGCATCCATTTCCACCATTACCTGCCATAATCTTTCGTCTATGCTTCCATCCTCACCAATGACTGCCAATATCTTTTCTTTTTGAGCTACCAGCTGGTGGACTCTTTTGGTATCAATCGCTGCCCCCCCAATAAGTAAAGCCAACGTCCCCAATTTTGATTTGGGTAAAAAGGGTCTGAGCGTTATAAATAACGATGCCAACTGATTAATATAATCCGTATCATAACTATGTGATAACTCATTTAACACGTCACTAATAAATTGCTCGGAAACGGTATCAACATCGGTAACATACTCATTAGCCCTTGTCTCACTCCATGTTATAAACTGCCGTAAACCCCGACGTTTATAATGATCGAATAAGTCTAGAGGTTCGACCGCATCAACAAACCAGCCAGGATAAAATCCTGATAAATCTTTCCGATATTGTTCCTGCTCAAACCAACTGTAACTGCCTTGACTGACGGTAATTACATTTCTCATGTGATCGGTGTGGGTAGCAAACTGCTCTAGTGAAACTCCCTTCAACCGATTCGCTAAAGCCACCATCACCTCGATAGCATCTTCACTGACCCTGTACCTCATCCAGTCTGCTAAATTCCGGTTATCGGCAAGAAAATCTTGCACATCGCCAGGTGGAACTAAACCCTGATCAGAAATCTTTTGAAATAAGTATTCATTTATTCGTTCTTGTGCTTCCGGTGATAAACGACTAAAATCCGCTGCTGCCCGGAAGATATCTACCAAACTAAAATTACTGAAACGATAATAATTCGATAATGTTAATGGTTTATCAGCCACCTGTAACACTCCTCGAATCAAAGGAATCAATTCAGTTGCAGTGCTAATCTGGTAAAAATTTTCGTAATTAAAGTCAGCATCTAAATAAAAACCAGCCCGAAATAGCTCAGCCAAAGTATGAATACTGCTCGCTATTGAAGCATCACGATTGGAAAAATAATCTGACAAATCAAGCCTATAGCCAATTGCCTTTTTAACTTCATCCGCTAAATCTGCTCTAGCAATCTCTTCCAAAACCAGTGTCGCATCATTAGCCAACTGGGCATAATCATTAAGAAACAGCCGATCGTCCAATGTCTGACTGAAAGAATACAAAGAATAAGCACTGCGTAAAGAATATTGAGAACTCAAAAGACGATTCAATTGAGCTGCCCGCTGCATGCTCGCTAGAGTTTCCCACTCGTTATCAGTCAAACCTATCTCTGCCTTAGTTACTAACCAGACAAAATCAGCATTTACGGAAGGTTTTTCCAAATCCTTTTCGACGATAAGCCTCCTTAAATTCCGTAAAGTTATGACCCGTAGTTGGGTAAACAATGGCAGCTTATCCCACCGGTCGATAAAATCATCAAACGTACTTTCAGGAATTGCCACTAACCGCTCGATCCAGGGGTAAATCTCAGGATCAGCAAGTACCGCAATATATGGCTGTTCGACTCCTAAAAGCTGCAACCGTTTAACTGCTTTGAGTAACCAAGGTTGGGTTAAAACCTTGCGATCCACCTCACCCAACAAATCCTCATACCGCAAATGCGACCCATAGCCAATGCTCGGACTATCCACTTCATCAAGTAACGTGACTAACTGAAAGCTATTTTGTACTCCTTCTCGCCATAATTGAAACGAGACTTGAATCTTACGCAAGAAATCACGTATCTGTTGCCATCTTGATCGCCCCTCTAAATACCGCTTCTTGTTCTCACTATGAAATGGCTCTGGTTTGACTGAATCATAACTGTTAATCTCTTCCCGTTGAATCTTGTCACCTACAGCTTCTCGTTGCCGATCAAGTTCGCTAAATGCTGTACGATCACCCTCATCTGAAGAAATACCTAATTGCTCTTGGAGTAGTCGTACAGACTCAGGAATTACCTCAACCGACGTATTCAGTTTTCCCCGATCAACTCTTAAATACTTTTCGCCGGTAACCAATTCCTCGACCCGACCAATTCCCTGTTGAAACACCGGCGGAATGAAATTCAGCCGCTGCTCTCGTCCCCACCACTCTTTTACCTTCTCCCACCACCGCAGCCAAGTACTTTTCTGCGTCAGTAGCTTGATAAACTCAGTCCGGGCAGCTTCCTTTTGATTACTATCCACTACATACCCTGCATCTGTCTGTTGATAAAAACCTTGCAACCGACCAATTACCTCATCACCCACTCCCAACCGTTTCAACCGTAATATCCCCCGTTTATCAAAAGGATTTAAGTAAGACTCAATAAATTCCCACTCCTCCTCGCTTGGCCCGCGACCCACCATTTCCCGTAGTGCCGCCGCCGTCCCTTCCCAAATCTTGCCCGCCAAAATATCCTGAGTCAGATTCAACCGCTCGATATTGGTTTGGTTAAGCGCTCGTCCCTCTTCCACCGCCGGCACCAAATCAATACTCGTCTCCGCCGCCACCCCCATCACCGTAAAGGCTCGATTAAAATAGGTAAAAGCAGTCGATACTGACTGTTGTAGTTCGTTTAAGTCAATTGAAATATCGCTGGGCACTGCCACATAAAACTCTCCTCCCCGCCGCATTAAATGAATATCAGTCAGTCCTTGTCGCCCCAAATTAGTGACCAACAGTTCAAACCGATCTAAGAGAAAATCGTCACCCGCTTCGTACCCCAAGATATTCAACCGCTTGAGCATCCCCGGAAAATCCACCCGCAACAATCGATAATTCTCCCCATGTACATGCGCACCGCTCACCCAATCATACCGGTCTTTATAAATGCTCAATTTACAACCACACGCCGCCTCAATCTCCAGAATTCTGCTCTGCAAAATATCGTCATACAACATCGTCTCCAGCAGTACCAGTAGCCGCGCCCTGGTAGCCAAATCGCCAACGCCACGCATCAAATTAAAAAAGTAAATCATCTCCGGGTGAAACTGCTCCAGCTGCTCCACCCGTTCGCTGTATTCCGCTTCCGCCCCCTCAAAATCAAACCCTCCCTTCTGCCTCCTCTCCCCGCTAGTCACCACCTCCCGCTCAAAGTCCTCTTCAATCGGAAACAGCTTATCCGTAAACTCCACCGCCACCAGCCGTAATACAATCCTATTGCCCTCCCGATACAACGACTGCGCTGTTGCCAACGCTGACTGAATTTGAGTTTCTACAGACGCTGATCCGACCGGCGCCAACACTGCAAATTCATCTCCCGACACCCGCACTAACTTGTATCCATTAGGCAACACCGCTACCACCGTCCCCGCCACCATCCGCAATAGATAATCTCCCATCAGCCGCTGTTGATCGGTCGCTACTGCATTAGCGCCATTAATATTGGTAATGTCAAACCGCGTCACCACCTCGTAACCGTTATTTCTAAACCACCGGTAGGCAAATGAAGAAAACACGCCTGCCAGCGGCTCTCGCCACTTCGACAAGCTTTTGATAAACTCCCGCACTCGCTGACCACTTACCCCTTCCACTCTGGTAAAAGCTCGTAAAGTTAGCTGCGGCTTTGATAGCCTCATTCCCACGTCAAATAGCCGCTCGGAAACAAATTCAAACAACTCCTGCCCGTCAGTCATCCTCTCAAACACCCCATGATCAATCCCCACCTCGCCAAGCCACCTCTCCGTCGCCTCTTCCACATTTGATTCAGTTCTAACACCCACCTCTCCCAACCTAAGCAAACCACCCTCTATCCTCACTCCGTACGACTTACCACCAAAAGAAACCAGATTTTTTATCACCTGAGGCAAACTTAAAACATTTGTTTCTTCGACCCTACGCAAAGAAGAAGTAAATTTATAAACCGAATCTTCATATGGAGCCAGTCGGTCAAAAAACTCCTTACTATCACCCAAATTACTCGCGTAAAAATCATAAACGTGCTGTAATGGATAGGCCACCAAACCTACGTTATAATCAACCACCCCTTGTAACAATAGCCTTATACCCCGTCTGCTTTCACCTCCATTGGTATCGATCTCTCTCAATATTTTTACCAGCTCCTCTACCCCAGCCTGATAAATAGTAAGGTCGTGTTTTCCTGGGTAATCTACTCTCCCTTCCATCGCCATTTGACCCAATAACTCCACCACGATTTCGTTATGTCTCTGTTCCGATTGCACCGGGTTTGGATTAATTTGTCTCAACTCCGGCTTACTTGAATAGCGAGGCGAGGCGCTCTGAACCACCGTCGGGTGTGTCGCCTCATGATTGAGCAAATGAACAAAAGTTTCCTCTGTCATTTCTTCATTTACAAAGTACTCGCCCCCGGCATTAGCCATAATTGACTCTTGCCGAGCATACGCTCGCGGATGAAAACTAATTTCGTCACCCCGATAGGTAAACACCTCAAACCATTCAGGCTCAAAAACCCCTGTTTCCTCAAATACTCTTTTCCAAAAATCACTCATTAATTTCTGATGCTTTGTTAACCCATCACCAGGAGCCAACCGTCGCGTTAACGCATCATCTGCAAATTTTGCCAAGGTAAACAACCGAGCATCCTGGTTTAACCCCGGAAGAGTGATCGTGTAATCGCCAAATGACTTTGGCACGGTAATATACGATTTAACCAAGGGGTCATCGATATTAAACCGTCCCAGTTCTTCAAGCACTTGGGTAATTTGCGAATAAAGCAACGGATCTACCGAATCTAAAACTGCTTTAATATCACTCTCTGCTGAAGGTGAAAATTCACTCACCACCTCCCACATCCTCTTCAATTTCCGAATCAACTCCAAATAATCTCGTTCGGCGTCAGTTAACTCCAGCTCTCGACCTCGCTGTTCTAGCTTCTTAATTCCAAAGTCAAAACGATCTATCAAACCTAAGACATCAGCCCTCAAGTATTTTCTGTAAATCTCTTGTAGTCGCGGATCGCGACGTCCCAAAAATTCTAATATCGCCCCCCTGACGATAATAGATTCCTTACGATGTTCTACAAACATTTCTCCAAAATAATCATTAGGTTGGTCGTAGAACCCAATATCTCCACTCTTGATAATTTTCTGTTCCGTATCCAAACCCAAACCGTTATATCGACTCGGCTCCGGCAAGCCTGCTTCTTTCAACTTCTCGACAATGAAACTGTAAAGTTCAGGTGAGTTATACTCCTGCACCTTTTGGGCAAAATAATCATTTTCCTCGTCAGATAGAAATTCTTGAACATTTGGATCCGTCTCCACCGAGTAACCCCGTTCGTCAAACGAAAAAATAAATGTTTCACCAGACGGAGAGGTAATCTTATCGCCAGGCTTAATTTCTACCGACCGACCTATCTGCATCTGCCCATTGAGCATCCATAAAGAACTACTCTCTTGCCCCTTATCCTCATTATCAACAAAAAACCCTCCCTCACGATAACGGATGAACCATCGGTCGCGATAGTTATATAACTCATTGGTGAATTTAAGAAAATAAACATCCCTGTACTCTTTTTTTGGAAAAATTACTTCGCCATCAGTTAGAGCTAATCCAGACTCCTGTATCTCAACACCTTCCTCACCATCATCCTTGAGAAAGTAAGTTTTACCACTCTCGCCATCGTATCCCACAGAAAATTTACCTAAGTAACTTACCGGATATCCCATTGATCCAGATAAACGTTCTTCATACAAAGGTACCACTTCCTCAAGTTTTAATATCGAATCAACTCGTGTAACTTTATAATGCTTTTCTCCTACTGTTATCACCTGTCCAGGATAGATCCCCTCCACCGCCCCATTAATTTCATCCATCATTCTCACTAACTCTTCCTGTCCTCCTGCTCCACGATCTCTAAACCAATCCACCACGTCCCCCAACCCATACAAAACTCCTCCTACTACATACCCCCACACCATACTCGGTACCGCTCCTAGTGTCTGATACAACGGCGTTAAAAAGGCCAAAGCCGATCCAAAAACCACTATTGCCACCAACCGCTCACTTCTGGATAGAATCACCTTTATCTGACCCAAAAATCCCGTATCCGGCAAACGGCTTATCCCAAAAGACACCACCGATTGAGTCACTAAACTTCCGTACCATGTCAGCGCTGTCCGCGCCAAAAACTGAGACAGTTCCATCCCGCTAAGATTCGCCAAAGGATTAAATCTAACCATGAAATCAGGCAGTCGCGCCACCACTTCTTGCCACAAATCAATTCTGAAAAATTGCTGTAACACCACCTCGTTAAAATACGCCACCACCACCCCCGGCCCTAACAACCACCGCAGTCGCAACGAATCATATTGCTTAAAGGAAAACTGTTCAGAAAAATACCGCCCAAAGTTCTGAAAAATCCTCCCCACTCTTCCCGGCAACCCCACCCCCACTCTCTCTCGTTCCCTCCCAGTGTCAATCAAATCTTCAATGCGCTCTGATCGAATGTTATTAATTCTTTCTGGAACCGTCTTTAACGCTTGACTAAAACTTCCTATCGCTTGCCACCAAAAGTTGACAAAAACTCGTACCGGCTGATTCTGACGAGCTAGTTGTGAGTATTCTTTATATAGTTCTTCCTTATCAGAACCGATGTAAGCCACTGAACTGGGTGCAAACCGCTGCCGCTGGTAATTGTAACTATTCCTTAAATAAGCTGTCCGGGATCTGGTTCTTCGCCAATCAATAAACGTGCTAGAAAGAGAATTCCTTATTGTCGCTATATACCCTTCTTCCAACAATCGCTCCTCCTGCTCTATTTTCTTGACCTTAACTAGTAGGAACACCTCCCCCAATACCCCCCTCACCATCGCCAGTCGGGATAAAATTGTCGCCAAACCACCAAAAAGCGGTAAGAAAAAGCCCTTTCTTGCTATTCCCGGTAAAAGTGAAATCGCCTCAGTCAAATCAATTACTTGTTGACCTTCCCCAAGCTTAATACTCGCCATTTCGCTAGAAGTAACAAACTCGTAAGTCGGCCCGTCATGAATATAATATTTCGGCTGTTCGGTTGGTCGGAAATGATCCGAGACCAAATGACCCACGCCGTTTGTCGTCCCGACATTAGCAATCACCGGATCGACAACTCTACCGCTGGCATCTTTTTGAACTTGATAAGTCGAAGTTTCCGGAATTACCGGCGCCATGTGACCAGCCTCACCCTGACGTTTGACTACCACCAACGAAGCCATACCCTGGTTTGCCACCGTTTGCGCTTCTTCTGCCGTCGCTTCCCGCCATCCCACCGCTCCGCCTAAATTGGGATCAGCCAACCAGTCAGAAAGCATATTAGCGTACGTTTTCTGACCGTTAATCCACCGCGGCAACGGCTTACCGAGTTCTGCCATCACATCACCGACCCAAATGTTGCAAAAAGTGGCGTTATCATTGGCTAGGTAACGAAGGTTTCGGGAATCCTCAATATTATAGTGATTAACTATCTGAGTATAAGTTTCGGGGTTGGGTGTATAGCCGGCTGGTAAAAACCTGTCCTCAGGCGCCACCGCCAACCACTCTTCCTGTTTCCAAACCAACTTTCCCTCACCTACCTGCAAAGGATGTGAGGCGTACCCGCTAATATCCCCATTTACGTTCCCTTTATATTCTTCAGGCACCCGGGTATCTAAAACCACCACCGTCGTAGTACCAGCCAATTGATCTGCCGTTGACTCAGGTTTACCAACAGCCGTCAATTCCTTTGTACTTAAATATTCATATGATTGAGCCATACCCAACAAGACAGAATTAACATTTTCAATGCTGTTAGGATCAATACCCTGCAATTTCATAATTTGGGTAAGTCCCGGATAAGCCACATCTAAAATAAAATAGTGCTCCGCATCTTCATCTGGGCTGTAAGGCGCTACAATTCCGTGCTTATTTGCAATCTCTAATACCTCCTCGTTATAAAGAGGTTTTACGAGGTTAAAATTCTCATCCATCTCCCAAATATCAAACGCCAAGCCGCTTTGATGCTGGCTGAATCCTGCCGGCGCCACCAACTCTGTATCTTTACCTTGCCGATAATATTGGTCCTGAAGTTCATATGAACGATAGGCACTTCGAATAATGATGTTGTTATAACCATTGGCTCTCAATTCTTCGATAAAGGCTTGCAAGTACGGTAAACCACCACTCTGAATTTTGTCGTTTTCGTCAAGACTCGCCACCTTAATCTCTTCCGAAACATCAACCAAATCAGCCGGTCGGTACGTATCCTTATAGACAATCTGCCCGCCGATGACCCCGCCAACACCCAGGTTATGGAACGCTTCAGAGCAAGTAGTCTGACAATCTAAATCCAATTTGGGAAGGATTTTGTCATATACCCAATCTGGAATTGTATCGTACGGATCACCGTCAGTTGAATAAAAATGTGGGTCCGCTACCCCATCGCCCCAATCCACCTGCCTCAACTCGCCAATAGCCTCTTGCTGGGCTTGCCCTTCTGGAAAAATCTCCAACACTTCAGGTGCTGGAGGAGTTTCCAACTCGGCCTCAATCGTTTCGTCTTGAACTAACTCCACAATTTCTTCCGTCGCCTCCTCTTTCTTTAAAACAGGAACCTCCACCACCTCAACTGCTAACTCTTTCTGGATCGTTCTTGCCGCTAGTTGAGCTTCTAACAAACCAGTCGGCTGGAAAATATGCCAAAGTATATTTCCTGCCAGTATCAAAGATAATCCAGCAGACAAAACAGAGTTAATCACTGTTCTAATTTCCCAAGCCGAAGCAGCCCTCCCCTGCCATACCAACCTCCCTTCTGCATTCTTTTGCCATCCCAGCTCTAGCAGAACGTGACCAACCTGCTTCCCAGTCGCCTTTGTCATCGCCAAACCGTCAGGATAACCATTCTTCAAGAAAGTCACTACGCTATCTAGAGCCTTTCGTGAAACAGCTGTGCCCACACGATTTTTAATCGTCACCAGACCCGAAGTTCTTGAACGTAATACTAATAAAACAGGCTCTCCCGACTCTTCCACATACCAAGCTTCCAGACTGCCCTTCTGGATTCGATCAAAGACCGACCGCGACGTAGCTTTCAATTCAGTAACGAAAAATTGCTGCAAATCCCAAACTTCAAGCGTCGCTAAATCAATTGAAACAACACTAATTTTCCCTTTTGAAGAAATAACCGTCCGATATCGCTGAAATACGCTTCCCGCTAACCCCCACACAAACTCAGACCAGTTGACAACCACCAACCTCAATCTACCGATAAAGCTATCATCCTGGCCATCACTAACTACCTCCTCGACCGACTCTTCGGGAATCATCTCCTCTATCTCATTTAGATGAGCAAGTTCAATCTCTCCAGACTGAAGTAATGGTTCTCCTCGAACAATTCTCCTGAAATTCCACCGCATTCTAGCCAAATCATTCGGCTCAGAGGGAAAATCAGTACCAAATAATTCATTTTGCGTATACACTGGAATTTGTTTCTTACTCTTCCCCAGCTTCTCCAGAAGTTTCTCTTTTTCTTCGCTACCTCTTACTACAAACGCCAATACGTTTTCCGCTTCAATTTGACCTTGTACCTTGACTTCCGCCTCTCTCCTCCATGACCAAAATTCTTCTCGCCAATCCTCTGAAATTACTAACTTTGGCTTCGTTTCCCCTCCAATAAACTCAGCAGGATCCTCATACCCTATCACCGCCCGCACCGCCATTTGTTCAAGATAGTCACTACCTCGCACAATTGATGTTTTGTATTCCTCATCGGTAGTGCCGGAAATATCTGTTTTGGAAACTAACGAGCTTGTTCGAGTTATCACTCGCGGATGAGTCACCGCCATCACCTCTCCGTATCTGCCTCCAAAATCAAACGGCGTCCCCCAACTACCAAATACAAAATGGTCAAGGCCTCTATCTTTATCAAGTTGAGAAGTATGACCGATCGATACCTCTCTGCCCCCGGCCAATAAAAACGCCGATTTCAGTGATTGACCAGCAATAACGGCATCCACCGCTTCTTCTGTAATCATAGAAATCATTGGCACGTCAACCAAAAATTCTTTTGCTCTTTCTGTCTGTCCGGCTAACTCAGCTCTCTCCAAACCGACCGCGCCAGCTACTTCAAACAGTTCTGTAGTAATTCGTTCAGCGTTCTGCTGGAGCGATTCATCAGTCCATAACTGAATCTTAGGAGCAAAACCACCCTCTTCCTGCACTATTCCTGGACCCGTTTCTACAGGAGGAATCGTTGCCAAAAACCGCTCATAGTACCACCGGCTCGCCCGCCCCAAACTCCACCACAACCACCCAACCTGCTGATTGACTGCAATCACCACTCGCTCATTGGT
>MHDE01000035.1:0-16686 GCA_001803465.1 Microgenomates group bacterium RIFCSPHIGHO2_01_FULL_45_11
CTAATTCTCCTCGTACCCAACCACCAATTTGTTGTTCCAAATTAGTAATAAATTGTTCAGCCCGCTCTTCCGCCCCATCATGACCAAACAGCCAAGTTAAGTATTTGTGGAGATTAGGCCGTTCCACCGTCAAATAAAAGGCAATCACCAAAAGAGTCACCACTGCAATAAAACCAGAGAAAGCCGACGCCACCACGTCAACCACTTTAGGAACTGTATCAAGTTGGTTAGCAATCACCTCCAAGTCCTGAAGATTAATATTGAGGTTACGAAAATCGTTAGCTATCGACGGTGGGATCGGTATTTGATTGAAAAGAGATACAGATTGACTAATCAAAGGAGGAATTAAAGCCGCAATTCCACTTATAAGTAAGCCAAACACGACCAAAAACATCACGCTCCCACCAACCGCCCGAGGAATTTTATACCTAGTTAGATACGTTACTACGGGATTAATCGCCGTCATGAGAAGAACTGCTAAAAAAACCAAAAAAATAATATCTCGTATCAAATAAACTAAATACAATCCCACCAAGAATAAAACCGTAAACACCACCGTCCGATGAGATATTTCTACCCTCTGTACTTTCTCCATAACTTAAGCGTACCAATTTTTTACTAATTCGACAACTCCCGCATACGCCTCTACCTTTGAACAGTCAAACCAACGGATTGACTTTTGCTTTCGAAACCAGGTCAATTGCCGCCTCAGATATTGCCGTTCCCTCTGCCGCCAAAGTGAAATTGCTTTCTCCCTCGTTAGCCTCTTTTCAAGGTAATCTCGCCATTCCCGATAACCCGTAGCACTAAATGCCTGCTGATTCCACTCGGGATACAATTGCCTTAATCTCCCCACCTCATCAGTCATTCCTCTTTTTTGTACTCGCAGTTTTACTCGCCTTAAAACCCTATCATCTAATTTTTGTATCGGAGCGGTCAAACCTACCCAAAGAATATCTAAGGTTTTCTCTCTTTTAGGCAAAAAACTTCTGTTTCCCTTGCTTGCATAGGCCACCTCAATCGCCCGAATTAATCGCCGCGGGTTTTGTCTGTCCGATTGATTCATCCTCTCCCACCGACCAACACTTACTCGCTCAAGCTCCCTTTGCAATCGCGACAAGGTATAGCCCTCAAGCTTGTCTCTTAGTTTTTCTACCGGTCGTATTCCCATACTCTTAGGTGGGTTAAGTATGCTCTTCAAGAAAAATCCTGTCCCACCAACGACAATAGGCAAATGTCCCCTTTTCCAAACATCCTTAATCACCTTCCAGGCAAACTTGACAAAATGGGCGACGCTAAATTCCTCATCAGGCCGAATCAAATCATACCCCCAAATCCTCACTCCCTTAACTAAATAAAAACCAACCGTTTCCCTTTGATACTTGATACTTGATACTTGATACTGACTTGCCTCCGGCAAATCCTTACCCGTCCCTACATCCATACCTTTGTAAACTTGTCGTGAGTCAGCTGAAATGATTTCACCCTTAAACTTTTTTGCTAACTTGAGCGCCAAGCTTGTTTTACCCACTGCTGTCGGTCCAACGATAAAAAGAATTTTGTCCATTTTAAATCAGAAACCAAACAAACCACTATTTAACAAGATACTTTCTATCGTCCAAATGGGGTTTATTAATTAAATCATCCAAAATTTGCCAGCGCCGTTTTTTTTCTAGAGGCGACACCTCGTCATTATAAATTCGCCATGCTGCCGTTCCCGGTCGAGGCGAGTATTGGGCCACAAATGCCACCTTCCAATTCACCTCTTTAGCCAAATCCACCGTTTTTCTAAAATCTGCCTCCGTCTCACCAGGAAAACCTACAATAATATCCGTTCCCAGAACGACATTTACCACTTTTTTGCGCAATTTTTTTATTAGATATAAGTAATCTTCACGGGTATAGCCGCGATTCATCAATTTGAGTACTTTATTACTCCCAGATTGAACAGGAAGATGTATAAAACGGTCTATTTTAGTATTTCTTGCTATCTCATCGATCAATTCATCGTGGAAGTCCCAAGGATTACTTGTAATAAACCTAATTTTTTCAATTCCTTCAATTTGAGAAATTTTTTTTAAAAGCCTTACAAATGGTGGTATTCCTTTGGCTTTAAGATACTGACTCTGATTAGTCGGTAAGTCATCTCGTATAAATTTCCTATCTTTATCCATCAGTAACTTCCTAAATCCCACCCCCACCTTTTCCAAACCCCAAGAATTAACATTCATCCCGAGAAGTGTAACCTCTTTGTAACCCTCTTGGGCTAACTTTTGCACTTCGCTCAAGATATCTTTCATCGACCGGGATTTTTCTCTGCCGCGTGAGTAAGGCACAATACAGAAAGTACAAAACGAATTACACCCAGTCGAAATCGGTACCCACCCATGCAGCTTATCTTTTCGCACCACCTTCGAATTAAACCCCACTTCCCCCACCGGTAAAATTTCATCCACCATCGGTAACATTTTAAAAAGTTTCTCTTTACCGTGATGAGTCATACAGCCAGTCAAAATCACTTTTGGCCTTAATGCCCCTATCTGCTCAAAATGCTTCACCACATTAAGCAAAAAGCCTTTGGCCCTATCTTCAGCCCGCTGCCGCACCGCACAAGTGTTCACCACTATTTCATCTGCCTTTTTCCACGACCGCACCGGCCGATACCCCCTGGCCTGATAATCTCCTTCAATCCGCTCCGAATCAGATTTGTTAGCTTGACATCCGAACGTCTTGATAAAATAAGTATTCATGTCTGGAATTCTACCAGACAATCTCAGAAGTTAAAAGGAAACCTCTCCCCGACCACTTCCGTTCATTACTCATTATTTCTTATTTACCCTGAGCCTGCTTGCAGTGAGCCTGTCGAACCTGTTGAAGGGTTCATTACTTTCTACTCTTAACTCGACGCCGAAGAGTATTGAGTCAATGCATATCGCCACAACCGTAAAGCGAGCCAGTAAAAAATTCCCGCTATTACTACTGTCACCAGCAAAGCTTGAAAATTCACCAGACCAAACAAAACCTTGGCTGGAACAGTAAAGATTAACGCTACCGGCACCACAAAAGTTAAAAACCCTCGAACCAAATCAGTATAAATATCGACGGGCACTCGTCCCATCATCGATAAATCCCGAAAAATCCAAATGGTGTGATCCACTTCAGTGGTAATTACCCCAATTGCCGCCACCATAATGTGAATGGCGGTAATCAACATCAAAGCAACTACTGTCAACAAAACAAACCCAGCTATTTCAATGAAAGATATCGATCGCATCGAATACGCCAAAAAAACGATTACCAAAATAAATAATGGTACATCCAAAAAATCAGTGTGGCTAGTCATAATTTGAAACAAGGGACTAAGAGGTTTTATCAGCTTGAAATCAAAGTTTCCCGAAACAATCTCGTTACGAAACCAATATATTCCTCGATAAAATATTTGACCCAGCATGTCAAACAAATTGAACACCAAATAAAATACCACTAACTGCTCAACTGAGTAACCTACAACCGTTTGAATCCGCTCCTTAAGTAACAAAAGAAACCATAAAAAGAAAAAAAAGCGAAAAAATTTTCCAACAACAAATACCACTGACGCAAATCGAGTGGCCATTAACGATTGAAAAGTTAACCCCGCACTCTTTAACCAATACAACCAATAAACCCGCCAACGCTGAATTTGGTTAAGAAATCTCTTATCTTCCATACGCCTCGTATACCTTTATTCCCCGTCGCCATACTAAATTAAGCACTATCGCCAACAGAAAAATCCAAAAAATTAGTCCTGACACCACCCCTACCCCTTCCCAAAACGACAGTCTGCCCAAAAATACCTGCAAAGGATAGTACATAAAATATGCTGGAGGTAAAAGGCGTAACAGACTAAAAACCACTGGTGGCAATATATCCAAGGGAAACAAGCCTCCAGCCAAAAACTCTAACAGGACAAATACGAAAAACCGTATCGGCCAACCGTTATGCTCTGGATACCAAAAAGTAAACGCACTTACCAAAAAACTAAAAATGAAGTACAAAACTAAAGCTAAAATGCTTACCAACAAAAACATCGCGATTAGACCGCTAGCTGTTGGCATGATTAATGGTGGCCGCAGAAAAAAAATGATTAGGCCTATTTCTCCAATCACAAACAAGATATTCAACAATTTATCGGCCAAATCTCTAGAAAACCAATAGGCAAAATAGTTAACGGGTTTAAGTAAATAATTACTCAAATCTCCCTCGGCTATCTCCGTTCCCACATCAATACTCCGAGTACTAAAAACAATCGTCGCCAACACGCCTGTTCCCAAAATATACGTCATCATTGCTGCCTTGTCATAACTCAAAAATCCGTCAGTTCGCTGAAAAATGGCCGCCCACAGAAAGTATACTGTCAGTAACCGAATCACGGACCGCACCCGCCACATCAAAAAATTGAGTCTATATACAAATCCATTCTCCCAACTCGTCTTGGTCACTTGCCAATATTTGGCCAACATCATAAACAATGACTGAAAAAATAAATACCGCCTTTATCCTGCAGGCCGCATTTTTCCGGTAAACACTTCTCGAATAATCGCCTCGATCGGCGGCTCTTCAATGATGATATCCGCCACCGGAAATTCGTTAAGAAGTTGAGACGCTTTCTTCGCCGCCTGATCCCGCGGCACGTTGATTCGCACCTTGGGGAAATCATATTCCCGCACATCACCAAACTCAGCTAACTTTCGTTGGTTCACTTCCCCGGAAAAAACCACACTGATGATCTTATTCCGGGCAAATCGGTCAATCACACTTGATAACTTCCCATCAAACAATAGTTTACCGTGATCAATAATAATCACCCGCTCACACAACTCTTTGACGTCATCCATGTAGTGACTGGTCAAGATAATAGTTGATTTAAATTTACGATTGTACTCCTTGATAAAATCCCGCATCGCTTTCTGCATCACCACATCTAAACCAATCGTCGGCTCATCCAAAAATAACACTTTAGGATTATGAAGAAGCGCCGCGATCAACTCGCACTTCATCCGCTGTCCCAAAGACAGTTTACGCACCTGAATCTTCAAAATATCTTTAACATCCAATAGCTCCACTAAAGTATCCAACGTTTTGCGATACTGTAAGTCTGGTACTTCGTAAATCTCTTTATTCAGGATAAATGTTTCCATTGGTGGCAAGTCCCACCACAATTGGTTTTTTTGCCCCATGACGAGTGAAAATTGTTTCTGGAATTCCGGCTTTCTATCCCAGGGCGTATACCCCAACACCGCCACCTCTCCCCCGGTCGGGTAGAGAAGACCCGAAAGCACCTTTAGAGTCGTCGTTTTCCCCGCCCCGTTGGGACCGATAAATCCCACCAACTCTCCCTCACCAATCTCAAAAGAGATATCGTCCACCGCCTTAACTTCCCGATACTTCCGGGCAAACAAAGATTTAATCGAGCCTTTTAGCCCCGGCTCCTTTTCGTGCACTTTATAGTACTTTTGCAAATGGCTAATTTGAATAACACTCATAATCCTCTTATTTTACCAACCAAATCCCCATTTAAGAACTAGCACTCGAATACCGCCGTAACGCCACTTTAAAAAACCATCGGCTAAACCATAAAGCCACCAGTGAAAAGACAATTAGAAATATTGTTTCTTTCCAAGGTAGACGCATCAATAGCCATTCGGTAGGCAGAGTAGTTACTAAAGTAATCGGTACAATAATAGTTAAGATCCACCGCAACCAGCCTGAGTAAAATGATTGCGGTTGCTTCCATAGGTGCCGAAAACTGGGAAAAAAATAATGGAGATTTTCAATGCGATCAAACCAAAAAGCAATGCATATGCTGATAAAATAAAAAGCGTAGATAAACACGATCGCCGCCACCACAGTCATTATAGCCAACAAAGTCTCAACCACTCCCGGATGAATCTGCCCCAAACGCAATCCGTAGATAATCGTCGCTACTCCCAGTATTACCTCATTCGCATTATCTAAATCAAGTTCCCTGAAAGACAACATAAACTGAGCACTAATTGGTCGAATCAAGTCGTAATCCAACTCACCTTTATTAATTTTTATCGGTAACTGCTTCATGTTCGGCCACAGTACTCCCCACAAAATAAAATCAAAGACAAAATAGTACCCTTGCAATATTAATAACTCTGCTTTTGTCCATCCCGCTACCTCGCTTACATTCGCAAACAACACTTGGTAGAAAATAATCGTTAGAATAAACCATCCCACCATTACCGCACTCCAAATGAGAAAATCCTCTTTATACATCATCGCTCGCATCAGAGAGTATTTAACAAACAGCCGATAAAGCCGTACGTACCGTCCCATCTAACTCCCCACTGCCGTAAATGATCGTAAATTCCTCTGCCACAACCAACGAACAAACACCCATAATATTACTAACCAAACCATCGCCAACATTCCTTGCCAAAGAATAGCCACTCCCCCTATTTCACCCGTGGTCAACCTAACGGGAACATAAAACCTAAATTGGAAAGGTAACCACTGTATCACCCCCCGCAACCACGAAGGCATAAATTCTGGTGGAATCATACTTCCCGATAACAGCCAAGACAGCATCCATTTCAAATGCTCTAAACTCCGAGCCTGCTCGAATACAAACGCCATCGCCACTACCATATAGCTATACATCACTTCCAAAGTATAGGCGATCACTAGAAAAACAGGCAGGAGTACTAGGTGAAACAGACTGGGCACCGGCAACAATTGCGGCGCGATGATCACTGTTAGCACCCCCACCGGTAATGCCGTCAGAAGCATGGTCATCGTCCGCCATGCCATCTCTTGCACAAACAAGAACCGCTTGAGAGAAATGGGCTTAACCAACCAAAATACCACCCCGCCTTTCCGAATTTCCTCATTCATCCCTTCATCAAAATGACAACCAGTCACTTGCGAATATAAATAACCTAAAATGTAGTAAGTCATTATTGAAGTCTGAGAATAACCCCCGATCGTATTTGCCGTAGAAAACGCATTCAGCCACAACACCAACATTCCCACTAACGGGACTGCATCCATAAAACTCCATAACAACAATTCCCCTCGGTAGTTTATTGACTCCTGAAGGCTAACCAGATAGATCGACAGATATTTTTTCGACCACTTCATAACCACTATCAACAAAAAGCCCCGCAGTGCGGGGCTTATCGTTATCCTCTACTTACTACCTACCACACTGCCTTTTTAAGAGGTTTACCTACTCGAAAGTTTATCACTTTGTGGGCCTTAATGGTTTGCCTTCTTTTTTCATTTCCAAACGGCACTACCTCTTTGTCAGCCACCTTGGAAAGATACAACGTTCCAAACCCAGACAATACTACCTTTTCGCCCTTCTTTAACGTCCGCTTCACCTCATCCAAAAACACCTCAATCGCCTCAGTTGCCGCCTTCTTCGGCAAATGACCCTTTTTGGCCACGATATCAGCCAGTTGCGACTTGGTCATACTCCCTCCTCAGAGAGGGGCTTAAAGCTCCTCCCACTTTTATTTTTTCTGATACATCCACTCTATTCAAAATTTGTGACTAAGTCAAGCCCCGAATAATAAACCCTTTGCTACTTTCCCGATTACTTCGCCACTTCCACTACCCGTAACTCCCGAATCACCGTCACCGTCACCGTTCCCGGATAGGTCATTTCCTTCTTAATCCGTTCCTTAATATCACTCGCCATTTTCAACGCTTCCTCATCACTTATTTTTTTAGGATCGATGAGAACCCGCACTTCTCTTCCGGCCTGCAACGCAAAAGCGTTATCCACTCCGGCAAAACTTTTGGCAATCTCTTCTAATTTGGACAGTCTCTTCACATACTCTTCATAGTTTTCATATCGCGCCCCCGGCCGCGCTCCTGAAATTGCATCGGCAATGTACACAATCACCGCTTCCGCACTGGTAAATGCCTTGTCTTCATGATGTTGCTCAACACAATCAATCACCGCTTGAGGAATCCGATACTTTTTCAACAGTCGTACCCCTAATTCCACATGACTACCCTCCTCGTCTGAAACCACCTTACCGATATCATGAAGTAAACACCCCAGTCTCACCGTATCTACGTTCGCCTTGAGCTCTTGGGCCAAGGCCACCCCAATCTTAGTCTCCTCTAACGTATGGGCAATCATATTTTGCCCATAACTCGTCCTAAACTTAAATCTTCCCAACATGACGATAAGCTCCCGCGGTAAATTGTAAACCCCCAGGGTGTGACATAACTGCCGCCCTTCTTCAAACATCACTCGCTCTATCTCTTGTTGGGCTTTCTTGACATACTCCTCAATTCGCGCCGGCTGAATCCGCCCATCTCGCACCAAGTGGAGCAGGGCCTGTCGTGCCACTTCCCGCCTAACGGGATCAAAACTGGATAAACGTACCTCTCCTGGAGTTTCATCCAAATCCACATCCACTCCGGTAGCTCGCTCAAACGCCCGAATGTTTCTACCCTCTTTACCGATAATCCGACCTTTAGCTTCCTCATCAGGTAGTTGCACCGCCGATACCGTAAACTCAGCCACATAATCGTGCGCCCCGTGCTTCATCGCCTCGACCAAAATCTCCTGGGCTTTCTCATCAGCCTCTTCCCGCGCTTTATCTTCTGCTTCCTTCACCCTGCGCGCGATATCAGCCACTAATCTTTTCTCGTAACGACTAAGAATCTCCTGCTTCGCCTCATCCCGTGTCAATAAAGACACCTTCTCCAACCGCTCCAGTAACCTTTGTTTAAGACTTTCCAACTCAGCTTTTGTTTTGATCAGCTGTTGCTCCATATTAGAAACAAACCTTTGTTTCTCCTCCGTCACCGCCTTCTCTCGTTCTACACTGGTCAATTGTTTTTGAATTTCTACCTGCCCGGCCACCAATTGCCCTTTTGCTTTCTCTATCTCTGCCTCCACGCTCTGGCGAATCTTTAACGCCTCGTCTTTTGCCTCCACAATAATCTCTCGGGCCCGCGCTTCCGCCTCCCGCACTGCTGCCGCCGGTTCTACTCTGGGAATTACCTGTAATTTCTTAGGCGCTGGTCTCCGCGCCGCCAGGAACGAAGGCAGTCTCTGCTTTTTTTCTGGCTGAAAAACGGTCGAGAGAGTCTGAAATAAAGACATAGCTCCTCACTTTCATGAAAGCATAACGGTCAATCCGCTCAATTTGGCTAACCACTATCATGCTTATTTTCCACCTAAAAGGTTAACTGATATGCTTAACAGGGAACAGAAAAATCGGGACTTGCCCGTTTACAAAGCTAACAGCTCGTTAGAAGTTTCTACCTTCATCGCCTGTTATCCTACGAATTCTGAACCATACTGCTAAGTAAGTGTATTTTACCTTTTTTGTAGATAATCGTCAACGACTTGCTTTACTATGTCCAGAGGAAAACCTCGAGAAGTCATTAGTCGAAATGCTCTCTGCCTTTGATGATCAGTCGGTAGACTCCGCCACAACCGCATCTTTTTGGCAACCACCTCATCCGCTCCCATCCGCCACCTCTCCCGACTGACCGCAGTGATTAACTCCCTCACCACCTTCTTATCTATACCCTTTTGCCTCAAGTCAAATTGAACTCTTAACGGACCAAACCCTTTCTTAAGTTTTGCCTCTAACCATGCTCGTCCAAATTCTTCATCATTTAACAAATTAAACTGCTCTAGTTTTGCCAATACCTTATCAATAACTTCTTCTGACTGACCTGACTTCAATTTCTTTTTCAGATAAATTGCCATCTCCTGCCGGCTCCGCTGCCGAATGCCGATGTAATAAAGCACCCTCTGCCACAACCTTTCCCCCTCATCAATCATAATTTCATTCTAATCCTTTTATCCTCAAGAAAGTAGATATGTACGACAACCAATTACGCCGATGAGCGAGACCAATAAATTTTTCGCCATCTGCTTGGCCAGACTTAAAACCTGGCGTAACTATATACAAGAATGAACTTCCTCGGCGATGGCGGAATTATCGTCTGTAGGAATACATTCAAGTTACACCATTGCAGATAAGAAAAATTTCATTGGCCGAGCTACACCAACCCTGAAAAATCAATACCGCCCTTTGACGGGATTGTCCGAAACCAAAACCATATCCAACTTATTCCGCTTTTTCCCCTACCTCTTTCGGCACTTCCACTCCCGACTTTACCCGCTTCCAAATTTCCGCCTCCACTTCCGCCGCCAGCTTCGCATTCTCGTCTAGCGCCATTTTCGCCCCTTCGCGCCCCTGTCCCATCACTTTATCTTTGTAGCGATAAAAACTGCCGCTTTTAGCAATAATCCCCAGTTCCACCCCCACATCCACCAATCCACCGACTTTACTTATTCCTCCAAGATTCATAATGTCTAACTCTGCTATCCTAAACGGCGGCGCCACTTTATTTTTAACCACCTTGACTCGGTGTTGACTACCGATAATCTTATCTCCGTCTTGGATATTGCCGATTTTTCGCATGTCAATTCTAACCGATGAGTAAAACTTAAGCGCTTGTCCCCCCGAAGTCGTCTCCGGGTTACCAAACATCACCCCAATTTTCATCCGAATTTGGTTGGTAAAAATCATCGCCGTTTTACTCCGACTAATCGCTCCGGTTAACTTTCGCATCGCTTGACTCATCAACCGCGCCTGTAACCCAATAATTGATTCTCCCATTTCACCCTCGATCTCGGCCTTGGGCACGAGCGCCGCCACCGAATCCACCACAATTACATCCACCCCGCCCGACCGAATCAGCGTCTCCGCAATTTCCAATGCCTGCTCACCAGTATCCGGTTGAGAAATCAAGAGTTCATCAAGTTTAACGCCAATTGACTCCGCCCGCTGCGGATCCAGCGCGTGTTCGGCATCGATAAACGCTGCCGTTCCCCCCATTTTTTGCGCTTCGGCAATAATGTGCAGCGCCAATGTGGTCTTCCCACTCGCTTCCGGCCCGTAAACTTCACTGATCCGTCCCCGCGGAATCCCCCCCACCCCCAAAGCTAAATCTAAAGCAATCGAACCGGTGGGTATCACTGGCACTTGACCTGTTTGCTTAACATTCTCCCCCAGTCTCATAATCGACCCTGCTCCGTACTGCTTCTGAATCTGCTCCATGGCAATTTTAACGGCCTGCAGTCTACCATCCTTATCAGAGTCTGTAAGACTCGCTGTATCTTTTTTTCTTGCCATAACGCTCCATTTCCGGGCAGAATCATTATCAATTCAGCCTCATTGAAACACAGCTTATGATACAATTCAAGATGAAGTTCTCCTCTTAAGATTAAATTCTTCTTTGAAAAACGGGGAGTAGTATAGTGGCAGTATGCACGCATGGGGTGCGTGCGATGGGAGTTCGATTCTCCCCTCCCCGACCAAGAGAGAAAAGTCGAAAGAGTTGATGTTAACACCCACTATCAACACCAGTCGGGATATTCTAATTACACCCTTCTAATGTTAAACTTATTTTTGTGAATGAGTATCTCTCCCAACCTTATCTTTACGGAATCATCGACCACCCCTTTGACATAGTTGAATTAACGAGTCGAATCTGGATACTGATAGTAACTTTATTAATAACAGCCAATTTTTACAGCGCCAAGGACGCTTATCAACTTACAATCTTGCTCGGTGGTAGTATCACCATTTTTCTTTTTCATTTACTTTGTCAAAAAATCAATCCCCATCGATTTCATTCACCCCTCATTAAGTCGATCAACGTACCCTTGGCAGAAAGAATTCGATCCAACAATTTGTACCTATTTGCATCTTCACTGTATCTAATCAATTTCATCCTCAGTTGGCTTGGCTTAACACCTAACTTAAACAACGTTACGCTCTGGCTGTGGTTGGTAGAAGGAATAAATTTTATTACCGTAGCCGTCTTTATAGGAATTCTACTTTTATATCTCGGCACATTGAAACCGGCCTTAAAAAAAATTCCAGTGACCTTTTTACTGCCTGATTTGATTATTTTGGGAGCTTTTTGCCTGTATTTTATCTTTCTAGTGCGCACCGAACCATCATTTGAAATAGCCAGCAAAACTTTTGGAAGGCTTTTGCTAGGCTCGATCACTCTAATTGCAGCCAAAGATTTGTTTATCGGCAAGTGGACTCACAACCTACCTATTGCCACTAAATAAACAGGAGTGATAAGCTATTTGTATGACACAGCCAGGCGAACCAGTTCCTCAACCATTCTCTATCGGAGACCCCAAAAAAAACGGTGTCTTTTCAGTCTTGATGGGTATTGTGTCTTTCTTTATCATCCCGTATCTCGGAATAGCTGCGGTAGTCATGGGCTGTTTTGGAGTTTATTTTTCACTGAAACAAAAGTCAGGGGCTTTATCCGTCTTGCTGAATCTACTCGGGGTAATTATCGGCTTCTCAGGCTTTTTAGCTTCTCAACTTGCTAGATGATTCATAAGTTATTACCAAACAGCCATACCCTAACCGGAAGACAAAAACAAAGTCAGCAAATTAACCAGAAACGTTAGCGGAGTAAATTCTCAATTTCCCTCTTAAAGTCATTAAAACTGCGCATATTTTCAAGTTTCTTCCCATTCAAAAAAAACGTCGGTGTGGCATTGACATTAAACTTCAGCCCGCTGGCATAATCCTCGTCAATTTTTCGCTTCCCCTCATCACTTTCCAAGTCTTTCTCAAACTGATCAACGTTAAGCTCTAACTCTTCGGCATAAGATTTAAGCTTAACGGAGAAATCTTTCTCCTCCGCCCATTCCTCCTGTTTGATAAACAACAGATCGTGCATTTCCCAGAATTTTTGCTGCTTACCCGCGGCCTCTGCCGCCTGCGCCGATAGCTGCGCATTCTCATGTGTCTGTCTTAAAGGAAAATGCCGATAAACCAAAAATACTTCGTCGGAATACTCTTCCAAAACTTTTTTAACTAGAGGTTCATAGGCTTTACACGCCGGGCACTGAAAATCGCTATACTCCAAAAGCATTATTTTGGCATCGAGGCTCCCTCTGATTTGATCCGAAGAAGTCAGGGCGACATCAATCGAAGTTTCCCCCCCCGAACCCGAACCTTGGTTACTGGTCAAAAGCACTGCCGCGCCTACCACCACCAAAACCGAAACCAAAAGTACTACCATTACCGTTTTCATAAACTCCAAGTCTAATTGAGCCACTACTAACTGTCAATCACCAAGCTCTTCCCCACCTCTACACTGAATACTGAATACTAAAAACTAAATACTATTCCTAGTTTCTTCCAAACAACGCCACAAAAAAACCTTCCCGCCCTGTAATACAGGCATGGGTGTAGTCAGTTGACAGTTGCGTCTCTCGGTGTCCCTCGGTTGAAGTATCCCACCCCCACTCGATTACCTGATGCGGATAGCTCGCCGACGGCCAATACGCCAAATTCTCCGCCACCACGTTAAAACCAGTTCTTTCAAATAAATACCCCGACTCTCCATCTCGCTGAAATCCCGCGTGAGCATCTAAAGGATACTTATCTTGATTAGGATATTCCTCCTTAGCCGTGGTTGTAAACATTTGTATCTGCTCTTCCAACCGCCCCCGCCCATAACTACACAACCACTCCGAGAATAATAAGTCCGGCTTTTGATGAGCCTGTCGATAATTAACCAAAGCTTGCCATAACTCTTGTTCAGAAAAATTCTTGATCGAACCAACCGGCTGGGTCGCTTTGGGTAAAGGCGAAGCCATCACCGACCTTACTTTGATCAGCTCAATCGCTACCAATCGTTCACCTAGTAGCGGACAAGTATGGGTAAAATCCTCTGCTACCAACTTTTGAGTCGCCTCATCTTTCTCCCATTGCCACAACACCAACCGCGGGAACAAAACATTTCCTGCCGTCAATACCATCAACCGTTCGCAACTCGGACACACTAACTCCAAACTACTTTCATCTAGTTGAAAAACCGTCTCCCCCGATTCAATCGAACTACATAAAACCTTGTCCCACTTAAGCCCTGCCAAATTTTGTGCTGTCCGCCATTGATTTACCGCTTCTATCACCTCCTCGGGAGTTAACGTTTCTCTCGCGGTCAGTGTCGTCAACGGCACCAAAGCAGTCAACTTTACTACTGTCGCCACTGCTTGGGTAAATTTTCCCACCTCTGCCGAAAAAAACGACCGAAACCGAAATCCTACTCCTACCCCGATCCCTAACCACACCATTACCACCAGAAACTTCCAAAATCGCGGATAAAATTTCATCTCCGCCGTTTACTCCTTAACGCTTGGGGCTTTGTTTTTGCCGTCTCGCCTTACCGCCAGTTCCGACTGTACGACTCTCTTTCATTCTTGAATCCCGGGTTAGTAACCCCGCCTTCTTTAATATCGACCGATAGTTAACGGTATCCACCCGTGCCAAAGCCCGAGCCACCCCGTGAACCACTGCCGTTAACTGACCTTTTTTACCTGATCCCTCTACATAAGCACTAAAATAATATTTCCCAGTAGTTTGGCTCAACTCTAACGGCTTCTCGTACATCTTTGCTGCTACCATCCCCGGGAAATAGGCACTAGCGGGTTGGTTATTAACTAAATTATCTCCTGCTCCCCGATAAAGCCTCACTCGGGCGGTAGCTGTCTTTCGCCGCCCCACCGCAAAAGTAAAGTTCTTTTTTGGACTTCGTTTAACCTTCCGTTGTTCTTTCACCTCTTCCATAGACGTACCCTCAATCAAACTTATCACTATAGGGATGATTTGATCCTGAAAATACCTTCAGTCGACGCAGCCGATTTCGCCGCAATTTATTTTTTGGTAACATTCCCGCCACTGCTGCCATAATCACCACCCGACTATCGCCCTTCAATCGTTCTGCCAACGTTTTTTCCCGAAAACCTCCCGGATAACCAGTATGATGCCTATACACTTTTCTCGTTAGCTTCCGCCCCGTCACCGCTACTTTACTGGCATTAATTATCACCACATAATCACCACAATCTAAATGGGGGACAAAAAACGGTTTATCCTTCCCCATCAGTAACAACGCCACCCCACTTGCTGCTCGACCAAGCACTCGCCCTTCTATATCAACTAAATGCCAGCTTCGCTTAATCTCACTTTCCTTTGGTATCATTGTTCTTCTCATCCTTCTCCCTTTACTTATCCCCTGACTGTTTCTTGGTAGGTCCCTGCCTCTTTGGCTTACGGATAAGCTGCGACTTTTGTTTCGTACCGATTAGAGCTTCTTTTTTTACCGGTTTTTTTTCTAAAGATTTATCTACTTCCAACTTTACACCGACCCACGATATTCGTGCCATCAAAGCATTATCTCCTCGTCGTCGGCCGATTTTTACCATCCTGGTAAAACCACTCCGACGCGAAACCAACTGAGGCGCAATCGCATCCACCAACCTATTAGTAGTCCTCTTCCGATTAAGAAACTTTTCTACTAGCCGCCGCGAGGCCACATTTTTTTGAAGAGCGTGATGAACTAAACCTTCCACCAAACTCTGCGTTGTTCGAGCTTTTGCTTCACTCGTTTCTATTTGCCCATTATCGATAAGAGCCGTCACTAAATTTTTAAATAGCGCTCTTCGCCCGCTCCGTCTTCGATGAAATTTTCTCCCGTCAACTCGATGGCGCATAGGTTTAATCCTCGCTCAATTTGCCAAGACCTCTACTCTTTAAACTGTACCCCTTTCTTTTCTAAAGCCTTAGCTACCAAACTGACCGATTTTTCTCCCAAATTCTTTACTTTTGCCACATCCTCTTTCAACGCCTCTATTAAATCTCCCACCGTCTTATAACCTCCTTTGCGTAAAGCATTAGCAATCCGCGTCGGAATATCCAATTCCTCCACTGTTAAATTATACGTTTCATCTGTCTTGGGAATCAGAGCTACCGGCTCCTCCTTAACAGTGTCTGTCGGTTCGTACACTTGATGAAAATGGTCTACCAGTACTTCCGCCGCCCGTTTTAAAGCCACCATACCGTCCATCGATCCATCAGTGTAAATTTCCAAAATTAAGCGGTCGAAGTCCGTTCGCCGCCCTACCCGGGTCGCCTCGACCTTATATGACACTTTCATTACCGGTGAAAACAAAGCATCAACCGGTATTTCCCCTAAGGTAGACGAACTTGCCGTTTGCGCCACCTGATAACCCCTACCCACCTCCACATCTAGCTCAGCCTCGAGCGTTGCCGCTCGATCTGCCAATACCGCCAAAACTAAGTCTGGGTTGACTATCTTTACCCCTGCCGGTGTTTTAATATCCTTAGCTGTCACCTGACCGGGCCCATGCGCCGACAATTTGAGCGTTACCGCCTCTGGCTGGACTAGAGCCAACCGCACCTGCTTTACGTTAAGGATAAATTCGACAATGTCCTCTCGCATTCCCTCTAGAGTAGTAAATTGATGATGGATGCCCTTAATCCGCACCCTAGTTATTGCTGCTCCTTCAATCGAATTTAACAGCACTCGCCGTAAGGCATTTCCTAAAGTATACCCATAACCTTGATCGAGAGGCTCCATGACAATTTTGTAATACATCTCGCCGCTGCCTCGCTCTCGCTTGAACGGCTTCTCTTCGAGAATTGTCGTCGTAAAAGTCGGTTGTAACATATATCCTCCTTGACCCGTCAGGCGAGTCTTATGGCTTCGTTTCCCGTTTTGATGGCTCGACTTCCACCAAAACTTCCGTCATCCACCACTATTACTAACGTGAGTAATGCTCCACTATTAACTGCT
>MHDE01000035.1:16713-17958 GCA_001803465.1 Microgenomates group bacterium RIFCSPHIGHO2_01_FULL_45_11
AGTTAATAATTCCGCTACCGCTGGTATCCGCTGGCTCTTATCCGACAGCTGAATCATCTGACCCTGCTTGATTAAGTGAGAGGGAATAGTTAGTTTTTTACCATCAACCTTCACATGACCATGCGTCACCAATTGTCTAGCCGCTGCCCGTGTCGGGGCAAAATGCAATCGATACACCACATTATCCAATCTCCTCTCCAACAATTTCAATAGTTCTTGGCCAGTGGCTGCCGGGGTCTTGGCCGCCCGTTCAAAATACCGACGAAACTGCCGCTCGCTCACTCCGTAGGCCCACTTAACTTTCTGCTTTTCCCTTAGTTGTAAACCGAATTCAGACAATTTTCCTCTTCCCCTTCGCCCGTGCATACCTGGAGGAATCGCTAATCTCCGCGCTGTCTTAGTTGGCTTAGTTTTCAAACCCAAGTCCAACCCCGACCGCCGTGATAATTTTAGCTTTGGTCCAGTATATCGTGCCATAATTTTAACTTCCTATACTCTATTCACTAACCACTACCTATTGTGCTTTTTCTTTCTCGGTCGAGAACCGTTATGAGGAATCGGCGTCACATCAGCAATCATCGTCAGCCTAATTCCACTCTCCCTCAAAACTCGTAACACCGCATCTCTTCCTGGACCCGGTCCCTTAATATACACCTCCAATTCTCGAACACCAAACTCCTTTGCTTCACGTATCAGTCGATCAAGTGACACTGTAGCCGCATAGGGTGTCGATTTACGCGATCCAGAAAATCCCGCTTTGCCAGTCGATCCCCAACAGAGCGAATTTCCCCCCTCATCAGTTACTGTTGCCACAGTATTGTTAAATGTCGCCGTCACGAACAACTTACCTCTCGGTACCACTCGACCCACTCTCCGCTCACTACCTCTTTCATTTGCCATACCCCTCTATTACTCCTTTCCTTTTACCGTCTCTGATTTGACAGCGTCTTCTTTCTTCAAGGCTCCCACTGTCCTCCGTTTACCTCGTTTTGTCCGAGCATTCACTCGAGTCCTTTGCCCTCGTACTGGTAAATTAGCCAAATGTCGTTGTCCCCGATAAGCTCCCACTCGTTTTAACCGATCAATATTCTCTCGAACTTGTTTACGCAAATTACCCTCAAGGGTATAAGCTTCAAGAACTTTTTGCAGTCGAGCTATTTCTTCTGCTGTCAAATCTTTCGCCCGTTTATTGGAGTCAACGTTGGCCGTATCTAAAATTGACTTTACGTTAGTCCGTCCCACGCC
>MHDE01000035.1:17976-19336 GCA_001803465.1 Microgenomates group bacterium RIFCSPHIGHO2_01_FULL_45_11
CACTTCTGCTCTTTTATTTTCTGGTATATCTACTCCTACAATTCTCGGCATCCTTCTCTTCCTTTCAATCACTCCAAATAAATTTTCTTTGCCAAACTTTCTTTGGAAAAGAAAGTTTGAGTAAGTTATCCTTGTCTCTGTTTATGACGTGGATTAGAACAGATCACGTACACCCGTCCTTTCCGTCGCACCAAGGTACAATTTTTACACCGCTTTTTAATGCTGGCACTCACTTTCATCGCTACTGCCTCTCCCGAAAGACAATTCTTCCTCGATTCGAATCATAAGGCGTCACCTCTAACCGGACCTGATCACCAGGCATAACCCGGATTTTAAACAACCGCATTTTTCCAGCCAAGGTACATAATAACTCCTTATTTCTCAACTCCTCTGGTGCTTCCCCAGTAATTAGGACTTTAAACATGGCATTCGGAAGAGCCTGAGTCACCTCCCCAGTCACTTCAATGTTGTTACTCTGTTTCATTTCAAGATATAAATAGGTCAATCCTTAGCGAAACATACAGCCAAGCTGTCTATTTCAAATTATAAATATCACTATGGACACAAATACAAAAACCCCGCCTTACCGGGGTAAGCACTCATCATTGTACCAGATATACTCATCTAACTCAAGCTTTAAATATTGAAGCTCCGAGGGCATTACCCTCATATTCTTCTTATAACCTCTTCTCGGTAAAATTTGACTTATTTCAAGATACAAATAAGTTAATCCTTAAAGCGAAACAAGCATTGCTTTTTTCAACCACCATCAGTTAGTCAAAACTTCCATTCCCCGCTTAGTAACCGCCACCGTCTCTTCAAATACTGCCGAGAGTGATCCATCTACGGTTTTCATAGTCCATCCATCTTCCGATATTTTCAGTTTAGTTTCACTTGCTGTATAGATTACTTCGACAGCGATGGTCATACCGATAGTTAAAACTACTCTCATTTCTCTCCCTCCGGTCACCCAACCAGGAATCGCCGGCTCTTCGTGTAACTGTCTCCCCACCCCATGCCCTGTTAATTCCTTCACCGGATATACTCCTCCTGTCAGTAGCGTCGTCTGAATTGCCTGACTGATATCACCCACCCTCCTTCCCGGTAAAATTACTCCCAATGCTACCTTTAATGCCCGCCTGCCAACCTTGAGAAACTCCCACTGCTTCTGTGTTGATCGGCCTACTACAAAAGAAGTTGCCGTATCTGTATGGTAACCCTTAAACTTGAGGCCTAAATCAACCGTTACTAGGTCTCCCCGCTTGATTGACCCCCGAGGAATTCCGTGGACTACTTCATCATTGATGGTTATACACGTTGCCCACCGATAGCCTGGCACAGTTCTAAATGACGGCTCGCC
>MHDE01000036.1:0-3974 GCA_001803465.1 Microgenomates group bacterium RIFCSPHIGHO2_01_FULL_45_11
AATCTGGACGTTGGTAACGCCACCAATCATAGGTAAAAAGCAACGGCGCCAAGTAGTACCCTGGCCACCCAATCGCCTGTGCCAAAATTACTCCCAAAAATAACCATCGCCATTTTAGCCTGCCGCTTCGCCACCGCTGATAGCCATAGACTACCCATACAGCTACAGCTGTAATTAAAGGCTCATGAACAGGCATTTTCCCAAAATATCGCCACATCGGCGTTACCAACATAAACAGTGCTGCCAACCAACCGCTATTTTTACCAATAATGCTTTCTGCCAAGCGATATACTCCCCACAAACCCAAGATGGAAAACCCTACTGCTACCAAGCGCGCCGACCACTCGCTAACCCCCAAAGTCCAAAAACTTCCCGCGAGTAGTAACGGCAAGGTTGGAGGATAGTGGGTGTTGTAAGCAAATTCTTCTGACGCCACCACCCCTCCATTTTCCACTTGGCCCAACTTAGTCAGCAGTACGCCATAGCGCAAATAATTACGCCCCATTGCCCCATACTGCACGCCATTCCAGTCGTGATGCCCGATGAAAGGCTTAGTTATACCTCGCGTCAAAACCGCCATCCCGGCCAAAAGCACTATCAGTAACTTGATATCAATCCTAGACAACCAGGTCATAAAAAACTTTCTCATACCGCTTCGCCACCACTTGCCGCTCAAATTGAACCACCCATGTTTGCGCTTCTTCATCAGGTTTTTTACGTCCCAGCGCCTTCTCTAACGCCGCCGCGTAAGCTTCCTCGCTAAGAGGATCAATAAAAATACCCCTTTTCCCGACAATGGCTCGCCGTAAACGATCATCTGTGGTTACCACCGGTAAACCGCAAGCCTGGGCTTCGATGAGTACCCGACCAAATGCTTCCTGAGGTTCGCTGGCCAAGGTGAAAACATCACAGGCGGTATAGACACTCGGTAATTCTTGATACGTCGATCGGTAAAATAAGTGACGGTTGGGCAACAACTCGTTAGCCAGTTCTCGCAACTGCTCCTCTCCTTCTCCTTGTCCTACTAACAACAAAGACACACCCGGGATTTTAGACACTGCCCGAATCACAGTATCCACTCGCTTATATTGATTAAAAGCCGCCACCGTCAGAATAATTGGTTTTTTTAGAGGAATCTTTATAGGGGTGACTTTCGGATTAAATTTTGTCAAATCAATTTGCTCAGGAATATACTCAACTTTCTGACGAGGAAAGAGTTGTCGCGCCCAATTTGCAGCAACGGAAGAAATGGGAACAAAAATATCTGGTCGTAACCTCAAATTATCTCTATCTGTCCAACCAATTCCTGATTTACCACTAACCACCACTTTTCCCCCTCGCCATCGGGCAATAATTTTCACTCCCAAAATTTCCCACCAACCATTGACGGGGAAAAAAATATCGTAGCGCTTTTTCCACAACTGAAAAAAGGCTTTGACCATAAACATTAAGCTCAACCAGCCGTTGGCATCAAGATATAAACGTTCCAACACCTTCATCAGTAATCCTCCGGGTTTATTCCCAGAAGGTAACCAAGGCAGATTAACAACAATAGAATGGAAGAATGGCTGACGGAGCAAAGCTTGAGCGTGATAGACGTCGACCTGGTGACCCAAGCGGGCTAAGTCATCCGCCATCATCCTTACCCCGATTTCCCCACCCCGCTCTACCACTCCGATGGTGTAATTTAAAATTGCAATCGATAACCGCCGTTTCATCAAGTTCCTATGGCCTAAACCAACGTTTGAGATTACCCATTATTTCAAACCCGAAAGACCATCGCTTAGTAACATCTGGCACAAATGCAGGCTTGTCCTTTCGAAAAAAGACTGCCGGTAACTTCTCGGTTACTGGCTGACCTAAATCCCAAATTCTTTTTCGCTCCAACACTCCGCAGTCTTTAGCCGATCGTTTCAGACCACCAGCATGAAAGTATGATCGGGAAGAAAACACCAGCCGGTCAACATGATCTTGAATTGGCTTACCTGCCTGTTGATAGGCTTCCAACGGATATTCTCCGCCTACCGTCAGGCCCTTAACTAATCGAATTCCCCTCAAAGTCAAGTGCCCTTCTCGCCCTGCTATCTGATAGTGCCCCTTCTCTTCCCGTTGCTTATGATAAATGTCACCAGTCAAACTGACAAAGGGCTGTACGATACCAACAACGTCGTTTGAAACCGTCTTCATCAACCCAATCATTTCTTCAATTGCCGTCAACGGATATACTTCATCACCGTCAAGATTTAATAACCACTGGCTTTGACTCCTCCTAATCTGTTCTCTTCTAAGCGTAACCAGTCTTTTCCTATCAACCTCTCCCTTCTCTTCAAACAATAATTTATGACTTCGTATAGAACGAATAATTTTGACGGTGGCATCAGTAGAACCGGTATCAAATACGATTAATTTATCAACGAAGTTAAGCACCGACTCCAAAGCATACCAAATAAATCGCTCCTCATTTTTGACAATCGTATGCACACTCACCAACGGCTTAATCATACTCGCCCCTCACATCATCCAGTCGGATTTTAATTAGACCCCACAAAGATCGCATGCCATCTAGCCACCAACGGACTTTAGTCTCAGGTTGATCCGCCCACTCCACCGGCACCTCAACAATGGCTATTTTCTGCTTTCGGCAAAGATAAAGAATTTCGGCATCAAAACTCCAATCATTTAACCGCTGTTTTCCCCAAATTTTGTTACTAATCGATCGTGGCCACACTTTCATCCCGCAGGTAACATCAGACACTCTCAAGTTTAAAATCACATTAGATAAAAGGGTAAATATTTTACCCAACTGTTCCCTCATCCAGGGTTGACGAATAGTCACGCGAGCCAAATGATTTTTTCTCGTTCCAATCACCATTGCATCTTTCTGTTCTAGCTTATTCCAAAATCTTGGCCATTCCGAAACTGGGGTAGCCAAATCCGCATCCATAAAGCCTACCCACTCTCCCCGCGCCTCCTTCATACCTGTTCTAATTGCCGCTCCCTTACCACGGTTTTTAGCATGCCGGAGCACTCGAATAGGGTAATTTTTCAAAACACTTCTTAATATCTTCTTGGAATCATCAGTCGAGCCATCGTCTACGACGATTACCTCGACCGAAATGACTTGCTCATCGAAGAAAGTCATAATGGTAACCAAGTTAGTTATCAGCCGTCGACCCTCGTTATAGCAGGGAACAATTAGCGAAAAAAAAGGTTTCATTTTCATTCTACATTTTAATTTCACCAAAAATTATTCTGGCCGCCAAGTCAACACTTAACTAAAAAAGTCTTTGATGACCGACACTGTATATGTAACCTGTTGATCAGTCAGAAACGGATGCATCGGTAAAGATAAAACTAGACGCGACCACCGCTCTGCCTGGAGAAATTTTCTCTTCCGCTTTAGATGAAAAAAAGCTTGAGTCAAGTGAATGGGCCGGGGATAGTGAACTACAGTCTCAATCCCTTTATGAAAAAGATATGCCTGTAACGACCTGCGTTTCTCACTTAAAAGCACAAATAGATGATAGGAATGTACGATATCAGCCGGCTCTTTCGGTAGCATGATTGGCAAGGTTGACAAACCTATCTGGTACAACCCTGCCAAGTACCGCCGTCGCTCCACCCACTGCCGGACAAACGGCAACTTGACCAGTAAGAATGCCGCTTGAAGCTCATCTAATCGACTATTCCTACCGATAACAATTGAGTTGTATCTCTCTTGCTCACCATACATTCTCAACCTCCTCACTCTTTCTGCCAATCCCCTATTATTGGTAATAACTGCCCCGCCGTCACCATATGCACCGAGATTCTTGGTGGGATAAAAACTCAACACTCCGACGTCCCCCCAAGTTCCTACATGGCGATCTTTAATCATCGTCCCCACTGCTTGCGCACAATCTTCGATTAAAATAAGCTTCCGTTGTTGGCAAAAAGATTGGATGGCCGCCACGTTAGCTGGCATCCCATACAAA
>MHDE01000036.1:4015-16583 GCA_001803465.1 Microgenomates group bacterium RIFCSPHIGHO2_01_FULL_45_11
TGGCAATAGCTGGGGGTCTAAACACCCCGTGTTCGGATCAATGTCAACAAGGAGAGGAGTACATCCCGCTGCTGCCACCCCAAACACTGTCGGATAACAATTCGCTGGTATCACTACCTCGTCACCAACACCCAAACCCCAAGCCATGAGTGTTAAAGTAATAGCGTCTGTACCAGAAGCACACGAGACGACGTATTTAACTCCGATTAAACGCCCTAACTCTTTCTCAAAAATTTCTACCTGCCGACCTAAAATCCACCTGCCGGAATTACCCACCACATTAAGAGCCTTTTCTAACTGTGGTCGAAGCACCAAAAACTCTTCCCGGGCGGGAAAAAATGGTACCACTGTCCGGAGAGTGGAACCCACTTTCATAAAATAACACCCCTCATCATCACTATCATTTTTTTAATGACTTATAAGGCTAGATCTATAATTTGTTTACTTTTCTACTAACCAATAAATATCTTTCGTATGTGAAGCTAGGGAACAATCCATGCATCAATACTTTCCCTCGTCGACACCACAAATACTAAGAAGTTCTCTTCATCTGCTTTTGTTTTTTCATGCTGATATAAAAACCCCAGAATCGGGTCTTCAAAGCTGGCGTTCGGCGGGTAGCCACGCTGCGTCAATAAATAAGTCATTCCCCATCCGTAATTTGCGCTGCCAGCCCGTAAAAGATTCAGTTTTTGCCCCTTCGTCTCTTGCAAAATTTTACTCCTCAATGCCTCTAATCGCTTCAAACCATGAGGATTATAAATAGTCACTAACTGTATCATGTTAAGCATGATTAAAGTGGCTACCACCACTCCTCCCACCAAAGAGTAAGCCTTCAAAAACCGCGCCAAAAGCAGTAAATAGGGAACAACCATTACCATCCCGTAATACTCCTGTACAAAACCTGGATACATTCCTAACGCCAAACCGGAAATCAAAAGCGCGGTAATCATCAGTTTTAAATTGATATTTTTTTTTGTTCCCACTAACCATAAACCGCTAGCAATCAATAAACCTATCCCCAATCCACTGGGTAAGTTTTTAGTCACTGCGGGTCCGGTTGAAAATTCATCAATCACATTGGAAGAAGCCAAGTGCATCAAGGGAACTTTGGATAAAAAAACCAAAGGCTTCATTACTTTTATCGAAGACAGATTCAGTGTTTTAGAGCCTGATTCCAACGTTGAAATCACCTCTTTACTCAAAAACCACTGGTGACGTAAATCAAAAAATACCAACGGCCAGACAAATATTCCTAAAGCAATCATACCGCCAATTATTTCTCTTCTTGTCGGTCGGAACCGAGAACGCCATAACCACAAAGCTGCGATGACAAAATAAACTCCAAATGCTAAATTAATGTGCAATATTGCTCCTAAACATAGAACCAGTCCGTACCAATATTGTCGCCTCCCTATTTTTATCTCTGCCAAGCACCACAAAATCAAAGCGCTGATTAATATCCCAGGCGTCGGATTAAAAAACTTTCTCTCAAACAAAACCACCGGGAGCGAAATCGAATGGATCAGTGCCGCTACCGCCCCGACGCCAAAGCTGAACAACCGTTCCCCCACTTTGAAAACTATCCCGGTAGTCACCACTCCTATTAAGGCAGCCAGCACTGCTCCCGCCACCGGCTCCCCTCTAAAAATCCAAAAAAAAGGTCCCGCTAAATAGAAATAAAAAGGGCCCAAATAAAGACCGGTATCGGCTGCATTCACTCCGATGGCGGGAAAATGTACTCCCGTTATAATTTGCCGAACCTGAAAGGCAATTACTTCTTCATCCAAGGAAAAGAAAAATAAATCTTTGAGTCGGTACAGTCTAAAAAAACCACTAACAACCAACACGCCCCCCATCACCAGCAGTTCTTTTTTTTCTGGTTTAATGCTCCTGAGCCAATTCCTGGTTAAAACTAAGAAGCCAATCAAATAACGCCGCCTCCTCTCTCATCATGGTAGCGTTAGGTATCACGCAGTGACCGCCGATAACACCAGGCGTAAATTTGAGTATCGGCCGGATGACCTGGGGAAGCGTCTTGGCATACCCCTCGTTATAAATAGTGTTAAACCTGGTATAGACCTGATCAAAACTGATACTCCGTTGCCGACAAATCTTTTTTACTATTTTAGAAAAGATAATATTCCAACCATAATACGTCGTATCCAATATTTTTCCCCACTCTGTCTCCTCAGGTCCCTCAAATTTGATAACCGCTGGTGCCTCCAGTTTCAACCAATGCTCTCTAGCTAATCGATACGACTTGTCATTTACCGGTCCAATCATCTTAGTAAAGGTTTTTTGATATTTTGCCAAGTAGGGATGCACCCCCATAATCGGCGCATGGACGATTAAGACTTTGGTTCTTGAATAAATGTTTCGAGTCGTTCCCGGTTTGACAGTCGAGTCGACAATAACTAACGTCGGCTGAACTTCTACCACCACCTTAGCCACCAGCTCAACAAACCGCTTACTATAAGGAATACAAATATGCAGCACGTCAACCTGTCTATCTTTAAGCTCATCAAAATTGAGATCTCGTCCGTAAACTAAAAAGTGGTGTTTCGCTAACTCCTTAATTGCTCCGCCCACTTCTCCCAAACCCAAAATTCCCACTGCCATTTTCATTTGTTTCCTTTCCTAAACTTGACACTAGTGTAGAAAATACCACCCAATGAAATTATAAACAGCACCCAATATACGACAAGATACGGCCACTTAGCAAATCCAGGTTTATACTGACTAACTTGGCGGATAAAGGTGATAAACGGCACCAGTTGGTAATAACTCTCCATCACCCGCCAGAAGGCGATGAGGAAAAGAATTAGAAAGCTTCCGCCTATCAATAAAAAAATTTTTTGAGGGCTAAACCATCTCTCTAACAACCAAAACCATCCCGCCAAAAGCAGTAACATCTGTGAAGCAATCAACGGAAAAAAGTAGCGACCCTGCAATCCATGGGCAAACCCCATTGATCTCGTCAGAAAGATATCCCAAACTACTAATCCCAAAAGATAAAAACCATTGGTCAAAATCAGCACTAGTAATTGTCTATCGGTTACACTTAACCGCCGCCTTTTTATTATTTGCGCCCAGTAACTGATCCAACCAGCCAAACTTGCCAAAATAGCCACTTTTATTAATCGAATTGTTGATAGGGACAGAACCACTCCCAACCACTTATATACTCCCCAGTACCACACCAATGTTTCTCTATAAAGTTGACTAATCCGCTGACTCAAAAGAATCTTAAAAGACAAAGAGTAACCAGGACTAGCCGGTGAAACCTCTGGCCAAAACGGCAACCAGAATCCACCGCGACGCATAAAGCTTATTAACGACAGTCTAAAAGTAAAAATCAAAATCGCCAAGACAGCCAAAAAAAGTATCCCTTTCCCCTGCTTCTGTCTGGTGCTCATTAAACTCCAAGCTAGTATCATCGCCACCGGTGGAATTAGAAGGTAAATTAATTGCTTGGTAAAAATTCCAGCCACCACTAATCCTAATAATGCCAGTATTCGCTTAAAATTCACACCCCGCCGCAGCACCACCATCATCGTCAAGCTTAAAAAGGTTCCTAATAAATTCATTAACACATCATTATTAATTCCCGAAGAAACAAATGACAACATCGGGTGAAAACTTAATATGATACCAAGACTCGCCCACCGCCACGGCTGATTGGGAAAGACTTCTCGAGCCATAAACCAACCTCCAGTTACCAAAGTCACAAACAAGGCTATCGAAGCTAACCGTGTGAATAAGACCCGGGTGAATAAGTCTCCCTGGTACCCAAACCGATAACCAAGTGCTACCCAGTAGTAATAGAGCGGCGGATAGCGAGGTGACTCTTGTTTAATAAAGTCGGTTCTGGTTGAAACCGGTAAAGATTTGAGATAGCCTTCGTCTTTCCCCATCAGGGTATCGGTGTATTCAATCTTGAATTCAGGATGATATGTAAACTCATTTCTTCCGAGGTTGTTTCGCAACGTCCCCAGCAACCGTTCCGACTCATAAATTTCAAAAGATAAATCGTTATTCGTTTCTGGCGACCGCCCCAACTCAGCATAATTTTGGACTTGGGCAAAATGCGCCTGCTCATCTGGAAAATGCCAAAGCGGAACCATGACTGCCCAAAGTAACGCGCTAGAAAAACTCGTCCAGACAATAACCGCTAACCATCGAGTTGACGACCTGAACTTAATCCTATTAATCATCTCCCTAAACCATTATCCAAAATTCTAATTTTAAAAATTTTCTGTTAAGATAAGAGTAACATTTTACTCGATTATCTTACACCCATGACCAACTTTGCTGATAAAAATATCCTCGTTACCGGCGGTGCCGGCTTCATTACGAACGCAGTGAGTAACATCGGCCCAGGCTTAGATATTACGAACGCAGTGAGTAACATAGCCGCAGCGAAGCTGTTGACCCCAACTTTGTAACCATATGGAAAAGCTGTTTACTAATAAGTCTATTTTAGTTACCGGTGGTGCCGGCTTTATTGGTTCTCATCTAGTTGATCGTTTAGTGCAAACTAAGGCTAAGGTTACCGTCATCGACAACCTCATTACCGGCCACAGAGAAAATCTAAAGGCAGCGGAAAAATCTGGCTTAGTCAACTTTATCCAAGCCGACATTTCTTTACCCGAGACCATCTCAGCACTAGGCACTGCGCACTACGATCTAATCTTCCACCTTGCCAGCCCCGCCAGTCCTCGAGGTTATATGGACAATCCTATCGAAACCTACACGGTAAATTCATTCGGTACGCACTACTTAACCCGCTATGCCCTCTCCACTGGTGCCCGATTTCTCTTTGCCTCTACTTCCGAGGTCTATGGCGATCCGCTAGAACATCCCCAACGAGAAGAGTATTGGGGTAACGTCAATCCAATTGGTATTCGAGCTTGTTACGACGTCTCTAAACGCTTTGGCGAAATGGTACTCACCACCACCGCTCGTCGTTTTGATTTTGACTTTCGTTTAGTCAGAATTTTTAATACCTATGGCCCCCGCATGGATCCAAAAGACGGACGAGTTATTCCCAATTTAGTCTTACAAGCCATTTCCAACCAACCGCTCACTGTCCACGGCGATGGCACCCAAACCAGAAGCTTCTGCTATGTCTCTGATTTAGTCGAATATCTCTTAAGAACCATGGTCTCTCTCGAAACCCGGGGCATACCTATCAACATCGGTCACCCCGAGGAATACACCATGCTGGCTTTAGCCAAAAAAGTAATCGATCTTACCGACAGTACCTCTGAAATCACCTTTACCGACCGCCCCGAAGACGATCCCAACCGTCGTCAACCCGATATCTCCAGAGCGAAAAAATTATTGGGTTACGAACCGCAAATTACTCTCGACATCGGCCTAAAAAAAACCATCGATTTCTTCAAGACAATTGCTCCAACTATGTCTAAAATAAGGTATAAATAAACGGAGCGACTGCCGAACTCTCGGCAAAAATCAATAAGACCCCAAACAGCAATAGTACTGCCACCATCGGCACCAACCACCACAATCTCGCTTCCCACAAGAACCAAAATAGTTCTACCACCACCAAACCTCTCTGCTTCAGTTTTTTAAGGATGTCCCTAACTTCCTTCATCATCTCATTGTGCTAACCTATGGTAACGCAGCCAAGCTTAAAAACAAGTAAGGGCTCCCCGAGTCAGACTCGGGGCTTCTCTCATTTTATAGTCCGAAACCCCGTGCCGACCAGTCTGACTGGTCTGGTACTGGGATAAAATGTAGTTAAACTGTTAAAATATGCTAGTTCCGCTTTTAAAATAGTATCTACATATGGATCAGAAAACAGTCTTAGTTACTGGTGGTGCTGGCTTCATCGGCTCTCACCTCACTGAAGCTCTTATTCGCGCCAACTTTACGGTTGTCGTTGTTGACAACTTTAATCGCTTCTATTCACCATCCCAAAAAGCCAATAACCTTTCTGCCGTTAAAAACCGTCCCCACTTTTTTCTTCACCGAGCTGACATCCGTGACGTCAACATCTTAAAAGAAATCTTTTCTAAGTACAATTTTGACTGCGTGATACATCTTGCTGCCATGGCCGGAGTCCCCCCGTCACTAGAAAATCCCAGGCTTTATGCCGACGTCAACGTCATCGGCACCATTTGTCTCCTCGAAAGAGTCAAAGAATTTGGGATTAAACACTTCATTTTTGGCAGTAGTTCTAGCGTCTACGGCGACCGCCAAGTTGGACCGTTTAAAGAATCCGACTCTACCGACAAACAAATCTCACCGTATGGAGCTACCAAAAAAGCCGGCGAGCTTCTCTGCCAAGTCTATGCCAAACTCTATCACATCCAAACGACAATCATTCGTTTCTTCACCGTCTACGGACCCCGCAACCGTCCTGACATGGCTTGTTTTAGATTCCTTGATTCCCTGATGAAAAACCACCCCCTGATGCGTTTTGGTTCAGGCAATTCCTCTCGAGACTACACCTTTATCGACGATGTTGTCGAAGGAATTATTGCTGCAGTTAAAAAACCCTTTAATTTTGAGACTATCAATCTAGGCAACTCTCACCCTATCATTTTAAATGAATTGATTAGTACCCTAGAAACTGTTACTGGTAAAAAGGCTAATATTAATAAACTTCCCGCCCAACCAGGCGATGTGAATCAAACATATGCCGATATTAAAAAGGCTCAGTCATTGTTAGGTTATCAACCAAAAGTCACCTTATTAAAGGGTATCAGTCAACTATTTGACTGGTACACTCAACATTATCAGTAAACCTATGTGGCATAACCTTCGTACCCTCTGGGAATACCGCTATCTCGTCCTCACTTTCATCGAAAGAGATATCAAAGCTCGCTACCGCCAAACGACAGTCGGCATCGGCTGGGCCGTTATTCAGCCTCTCCTGATGACGGGTATTTTTACTATCATCTTCTCCAAATTTTTGCACGTCTCCACCCACGGTATACCCTACCCCTTATTTTCGTTTATAGCTTTATCCTCCTGGACCTTTCTCTCCCGGTCATTAACATCCGGATCAATAGCCTTAACCTCCAATCAAGGACTCATCTCCAAAGTTTATTTTCCCAGAGATGTTCTACCAATAGCTACCGTTGCCTCCTTGTTTGTTGATTTTGGAATTTCAAGCCTCCTCATTCCACCGCTTCTCTTTATCTATCACCTGCCTTTAACCTGGCATCTGGTCTTCCTCCCTCTCGTCTTAGCCATCCAAGTACTTTTAGCCATAAGTTTTGCCCTCCTCGCTTCCAGTGCTGTGATAGTTTTCCGAGACTTGGTCTATGTCATTCCTTTCTTAGTCCAAATCGGCCTATACGCTTCACCCATCGTTTACTCAGTCAAAAACCTCCAGCCTCAATACCAAGCCTATTTTTATCTAAACCCCATCACCGGCGTTGTCGAAGGCTTCCGTTCAATCCTCCTTTATCAGGAAATACCTAACCTCACCTATCTTAGTATCTCTCTCGCCTTTGCCCTAATTCTCTTTATTATCACCTACCATGGCTTCAAAAGAGTGGAGCAGTACTTAGCCGATGTTATATGAACAACAACGCCGTTTCTTTCCAAAAAGTGACCAAGCTATACTTTACCGGCAAACGTTACCAACCCACTTTCCGCGAATGGACCGACGCCATTCTTACCGGCAAGTCGTTTTATCGTCCCAAAGCCCAGTTGAAAGCCCTTAACCAAATCTCCTTTACAGTAAAACAGGGCAGCGTCATCGGCATCATCGGCTCAAATGGAGCCGGCAAATCCACCGTCCTCAAGCTCATCGCCAAGATTACCTACCCTAATGAAGGCCTAATCGAAACTCAAGGTACAGTTGCTGGTCTTCTCGAACTCGGGACTGGCTTTCACGAAGAGTTAACTGGATCAGAAAATGTCTATATTTATGCTTCCATTTTGGGTTTAAACCGAAAAAAAATTGCCGCCATTTACAAAGAGATCGTGCAGTTCGCCGGCATTGAGGATTTTATGGACACGCCGGTCAAACATTACTCTTCAGGCATGTACGCTCGCCTCGGCTTTGCTGTCGCCGTCCACGTTCGGCCAAACATTCTTTTAATCGATGAAGTTCTTGCTGTCGGCGACTTGGCATTTAAAGAAAAGTGTCTCAGTTTCATGAAAGATTACTGTCGCCACCCTCACCATACCGTGGTGTTTGTTTCTCATTCCCTGGAGAATGTAAAAGCGGTTTGTACCGAGGTCATGTGGATAGAAAAGGGTAAAATCATCATGCACGGCCACCCCGCCCAAGTTATCAAAGCTTATGAAAGAGACCAAAAAAACACCCCTAGCTAAATCCTTTTGGAAGAATCAAAGAATCTTAGTCACCGGTGGTCACGGTTTTCTAGGCACCCACCTCGTCAAGCATCTAAAGAAACTCCTGCCCAAAAAACTATTCATCCCTTCTTCTTCACAGTTCGATCTACGCGACCCAGAAGCCTGTAAATCAGTTGTCAAAGACATAGACATTATTATTCATTTAGCGGCCAGAGTGGGAGGCATCGGCTATAACCAAAAAATACCGGGTGAAATGTTCTACGACAACCTCATTATGGGGGTGCAACTTATGGAAGCTGCCCGCCGGGCAAGGGTGAAAAAGTTTGTTTCCATCGGCACGGTCTGTGCCTATCCCAAGTTTTGCCCTACACCTTTTTTAGAGAAAAACTTATGGAACGGCTACCCCGAAGAAACCAACGCCCCCTATGGCTTGGCAAAAAAAATGCTTCTGGTCCAAGGCCAAGCCTACCGTACTCAATACGGCTTTAACTCCATATATTTATTACCGGCAAACATGTACGGTCCGGGTGATAACTTTAATCCCCACTCATCGCATGTCATACCAGCACTGATTAAAAAATTTGTAGACGCCAAAAATGATCATCGATCCTCTGTGATCGTCTGGGGCACTGGCAAAGCAACACGAGAGTTTCTCTATGTCGAAGACGCCGCCAGTGGTATCATACAAGCCACAGAGAGATACAATGGACGAACACCTGTCAATCTCGGTAGCAACCAAGAAATTTCCATCAATCACCTCGCCAATATGATAAAAGATATTGTTAGATTTAATGGCAATATTGTCTGGGATAAAACCAAACCCGATGGTCAACCTCGCCGCCGGCTCGACATCTCTTTAGCCCAGGAAAAATTTGGTTTTAGACCAATCACTCCGCTGGAAAAAGGTCTAAGAAAAACTATTAACTGGTATTTAAAAACATTTACCGCCTAATTTATAACAAAATGGAGATTACCACGGCTTCTAGCCGTGGCCGAATCCTTAAAAATATTTCGGCTCCAGCCGAAAGCGGCAAGTCAGACTTGCCTGCCACGTTTTACGCGGCGTTACCAGGACCACGGGTTCTACCCGTGGGTATCTATGTTTACTAATAAAACGGTTTTAGTCACCGGCGGCACTGGTTCGTTTGGCCAGACTTTTATTCAACTGCTCCTGAAGAAATATCGCCCTAAGAAACTTATCATCTTCAGCAGAGATGAATATAAACAGTATTGGATGGCCAAAAAGCTCAAAAAGTACCAATCAATATTGCGCTTTTTTCTTGGCGACGTGCGAGATTTGAATAGACTAGAAAGAGCTTTTTCAGGAGTTGACATCGTTATTCACGCCGCCGCATTAAAACAAGTTCCGGCCCTTGAATATAATCCGTTCGAGGCAGTCAAAACCAATATTGTCGGTTCTCAAAATGTCATTGACGCCGCTATCAACGCCACCGTATCCAAAGTTCTCCTTATTTCTTCTGATAAAGCCGTCCACCCTATAAATTTATACGGCGCCACCAAATTATGCGCCGAAAAACTATTCATCGCCTCTAACGCCTATGCGACCGGAAAACCCTTATTTAGCGCCGTTCGTTATGGCAATGTTCTGGGAAGCCGTGGTAGCATCGCCGAAAATTTACACGACGATGGTGTCAAAACCATAGAAATCACCGACGGAGAAATGACTCGATTTTGGATCAGTTTGGATCAGGCGTTTACTCTAGTCAAGTTTGCCCTTAAAGTCATGGTCGGTGGAGAAATCATTGTTCCTCAAATTCCGAGCATGAAATTAAAAGATTTACTGCAAGCCTTAGCCCCCCACGCTTCTAAAACAACCATTGGCCTAAGACCAGGAGAAAAAGTTCACGAAATGTTAATCGCCCCCGAAGAGGCTACCAGAACTTACCTGTTTCGCAATTACTTTGTTATCCTACCCGACGCCACTCCCAACGGCAAGATTTATCAAACTTATCAAAAAACTGGTAAGAAACTCCCCCCCTCATTCAGTCTAGAAAGCCATACTAATAAACGCTGGCTTACCGACAAACAACTTCTTAAAATCGCTCAATTTTAAGGACGATATGCTCTCCTACGGCCGTCAGTCAATTGACAAAAAAGACATCAACACGGTTATCGAAGTTCTCCGCTCCAACTGGCTTACCCAGGGCCCAAAGGTTATCGAATTTGAAAACAGCCTCTCCCGCTTTACCCAAGCCAGATATTGTGTTGCCGTTGCTAACGGTACCGCCGCCCTCCACTTAGCTGCTCTTGCTCTTGGCCTTAAGCCAGGCGACGAAGCAATTACTACTCCTCTTACATTTGTAGCTACAGCCAATTGCATTCGCTATTGCGGCGCCACGGTCAAGTTCGCCGATATCAACCCCACCACCGGTCTAATTGATACCGACGAAATTAAAAAGCACCTAACTCCCAAAACCAAAGTTCTGATTCCAGTTCACTATGCGGGTCAATCATGCGATATGGCAACCATTACCTCCTTGGCAAAAAAACATCACCTTTTTGTTATCGAAGATGCCGCTCATGCCTTAGGATCAAAATATCAGGGTAAGATGGTCGGATCCTGCTCTTTTTCCGATCTAACCTCCTTCTCTTTCCATCCCGTCAAAACCATTACTACCGGCGAGGGCGGCGCCATTACCACTAATAGTTATTCCCTTTATAAAAAACTTCTACTGCTCCGTACCCACGGCATTACTAACAATCCCCAAGATTTTGTCACTAAGAGCTTCAAAAAATATCCCTGGTACTACGAGATGCAAACCTTGGGCTTCAATTACCGCCTCTCTGATATTCACGCGGCGCTGGGTTTATCCCAAATGAAAAAACTACCGAAATTTATCAAACGCAGACATGAAATCGTCTCACTCTACCGAAAATTATTTGCTGGTGACGGCCGATTTCAATTAATTAAAGAGTTATCTAATTCCAAAGCCACATTTCATCTATGTCCCTTGTTAATTGACTTTTCCAAGGTTTCTCTTACCAAGAGAGAACTATTTAAAAAACTTCTTCAAAAAGGAATTAAACTTCAGGTTCATTACCTTCCGATTCACTTACAACCCTACTACCAAACATTTGGCTACAAACTCGGAGATTTTCCTCAATCAGAACGATTCTACAACCAAGTTATATCACTACCTCTTTACTACGGTTTAACCGATACCCAAGTATCGTCCATTGTCACTCACATAAAGAAAATTATTAGTTGATGACCATAAATAGATGACAAAACGAAGCACCAAACAGTTAAGATACTGGGAAGGTGAGTTTGGCAATGCTTACCTTCAACGAAATTCCGATCCTAAACTGTTTGCTAAACGGAAACCGTTTTTTAAGAAGTTACTCGACTCCCATCCAGATATCCTATCGGTATTAGAGGTCGGAAGCAATATTGGTGGCAACTTAAACGTCTTGCACTCGATAAATCCCCAACTCAACCTTACCGCCATTGAGCCGAATGCCAAGGCAGCAGCTGTGGTTAAACGAACGCTTCCCGAAGTCACAATTTACCACCAAAGTATTTTTGATTGCGATTGGCATAATGCCTTTGACCTGGTTTTTACCTGTGGTGTTCTTATCCATATCGCCAACCAAGATTTGAAGGAAACTCTGTCTAAAATTTATAATGCCTCGAAAAAGTATATCTTAACCATAGAATATTATTCGCCCAGACGAGAACAAATCATTTACCGAGGTTTATCTGATGCTTTATTTAAACGTCCCTACAATAAAGAGTGGCAAACAGTGTTTCCAAAACTGCAACTAATCGAGTCAGGCAAACGCATCGCCAAACCGATTGGCCAAGATGAACCCGGCCGCTGGTGGCTATTTAAGAAACCAAATACGAAAAAGTAAATCTATGTCTTCACCGCGATTGCTTATTTTGGGCGCGGTCTTTCATCAAAAAGCCTTGTTTACCGCAGCCAAAAAACGAGGTTTAGTTGTCTATGCAGTCGACAAGAATCCTGAAACGGAGTTAACCTCGTTGGCCGATTATTTTTTTCCTATTAGTACCGATGACGTCGACCAGCTCGTCTCCCTCATAAAACGGGAGCAAATAGCTTATATCACCACCGGAGCCACCTTTGATGCCATCTACACCGCAGCCGTTATCAAAGAGCGACTCAATCTCCCCTCTCTTCTTCCCTCTTCAAAATGTTTAACAGTCGCTCTTGATAAGGCTAAGACCCGAGCTGTTTTAGAGAAAGCTGGGTTACCAGTTCCAACCGGTGGTGTAGCCACCACT
>MHDE01000037.1 GCA_001803465.1 Microgenomates group bacterium RIFCSPHIGHO2_01_FULL_45_11
TAGAAGGAGCCGCGTTTGAAGACGTCGGTAATCTTGCCGGTTTTGGGGGTACGAAACCAAGGGCTTTCTTCTTTGGTCAAAAAGCCTTTTAAGCTGGCGTAGGCTTGAAAGGGAACGAGGAGGTAGCTCATGAGGACAAAGGAAGAGAGGCCTAAGTAATCTCGTTCTTCAGATTCTTCCAAGAAGAGGCCAACGGCGTTCATTAAAGGCAAAGCAAAGAGGTTAGTAAGGACCAAGGACCAACCCCAGACTTGGGTCCAGAAGGGTAAGTGAGATTTGATGATGACTTCGGAGACGAGCCAAGCTAAGGTGCCGGTCAAGAAGAGAAAGGCTTGGAGGTAGTAGGGAGAAAGATACAAAAACTCAAGCTTCTCGGATAGATTCAGAGGGCTTTTAATAAAGATTTTTTGTTTCCTACCAGAATTCCTAATTGATCTAATGCCTAATTGACCTAAATTATTTTGACCATTGGTATTTGGTGCTGATTTAGAATAATTAGAGAAATTAGAAATTTGGTCATTGCTACTCCCATTAACCCACCTGCCGAATAACAGACGGGTGAACATTCTCTTGACGTTGTTAGAGTGGCCTTCGGCCCACCTCATTCTTTGCCTGACTAGTCTTTTGAAGGTGGCGACGCATTCGCTGGGGGCTTGGATATAGGGGGTGTAGAGGACTTTGAAGCCGGCTTCGTAGAGTCTTAAAGTTAATTCAAAGTCTTCAGTAATAGAGGTGCCCCAACCGCCGACGGCGTTTAGGGCATCCACCCTAAGCATGTAAACCGAACCGGCGATTTGTTTTAAACCGCCGTAGATCTCTTCGCCGCTTCTTTCAATGACATAGCTACCGGCAAATTCGCTTCTGACTCCCCTAGTAATCCAGTTCTCACTTTTATTCAAGACGTGCCATTGGTAGCCTTGGACAGCGGCGATATTGGAGGAAGCGTTTAGCCCTTCGGCTTTGCTCAGGGTGAACGGAGAGGGGTTAGCGTTTAGTTGAAAATTTACTGAACTAGATGCTATACCCTTGTCTCTATACGCTTTCTGGAAATCGAGGGTGCCGGCTGTTGCCTGGAAGTATTTCAAGAATTGTTCGAGAGTGTCGGGGTAAGGGACAAAGTCGGCGTCAAAGACGACGATGAATTCGCTCCTAGAATCCATGTGGTCGGCGGCAAACTTTAGGGCGCCGCCTTTGAAGCCGGCCCGAGAAGTGCGGTGGAGGACTTTGAGACGGTCATCAGTCTCTGCTAAACGGTCGCAAATCTTGGTAGTCTCGTCGGTCGAGTCGTCAATAACAATGACTTCAAAATTAGGGTAGTCAAAGTTTAAGCAGGCTCTCAAGATGCGCTCGGCGACGCGTTTCTCATTATAGAGGGGGATGTGGATGGAAATGAAAGGGTGGCGAGTAAGAGTGATGTCAGCCATGGAAGTTTCCAGGCCTTTGGGGGTAGCTAATGATTTGCGGAAGCGAGTAATCTCGATGCCAAAAACGTTAGCCAGGATGCCTTTAAATGACCAATCAAAGGGAGGGAGGCTTTTAGCTTTGGCTCCTCCTCTGACCTCGTCATCGCTAGTTTTGAAAAAGTGGGTTAAGAAACCGCCTGTCTCTGCTTCTTCCCCACTCCTGGCGGCTTGACGGGAAAAGGATAAGACGACGGCAATAGTTAAATAGTACTTGAAACTGTAGAGGAAAAAGACGGTACCCATTAAGAGAGCCAAGGAAGCAAAGAACCAACCCAGGCCGACGCTGAAAGTGGGGGCGGTTAGCAAAAACCTTAACCAATTGCTAATTATCAAGGTAATAATAAAAGTGCTAGAGAAGGGTGAAAAAAGAGGACGTAACCTGGAGAAAAACCACAGCCAGGCGGCTGGTCTATAAGGTCTTTGGCCAGGTGGGGGCGAAGGAGCCAATCCCGGTAGAAATTGCGGCCAAACCAGTTTGGGTCGTTTTTCTTCTGCTGGTACTGGCATAGTAATTTCTGGCTTTTCCCTTTGATCCTTGGCCCAAATCTGACGTTTACTTATTGTATTCAATTGTTGGCGTTCCAGTATCCGTTGGAGGCCGTGACGACCAATGACTGGTTGACCGTTAACGACGGGAATGTTTTCCCACAAGTGGTCAATCCCCCACTCCGGGTGGTTCCTGACGACGGTGAGAATGGCTGTGATTTGGGCGACAGTAGCTTGGCGAGGATAGACAGATGGGAGTGAAGCTTGTTGTGGTTTTAGGGCTACCTCGGCTAAGCGGTTGAGCTGATTAGGAGTGAAGGGCAGGAGTCTTTTTAAACCTTGACGTCTGGTCGCCTGACGGTAGCGGTTGAGCCAGCGATAAATGACGGTTCGAGAGACGCCGAATTCTTTGGCCAGCTGGGCAATGGGGGTGCCGGCTTTGATGGTTTTGACCAGGTTGATTCTCTCTCTGATTGATAAAGAATCGCTGGCATGGCGATCTTGGCGCTCGGTGAGGTCTTGCCAGGCAGCATCGAAATTATCCTGGTAGGCCCCGGCCCAAGCTAGGCGACGTTGACGGCGAGATAAACCGTAATCTTCGAGGAGACGATAGAGCTGAGAGGAAGAGATTAGACTCTCCCCCAGGCTGATTTTGAGATGGCGATGGAGGTTTTGGAGTGACCAAGCCGGGTGGATCCAGATTTGGTTGACAATATTTTTAATGGTACTGGGGCTTGTAAGGCGACGGCGGCCAAAGTGGTGTTGAGGTTTTAAGACGGTTTTGTCATCTGGAGCTTGTCGATAACGAGCCAGCCAGCGATAAAAAAGAGTTCGGGAAATTTGATACTGACGACATAGTTTCTCAATAGGAACATTATTTTCTAGGTGTTTCTTGATTATTTTTAGACGTAAATGGGGGGGGATTTTGGGCTTCATCAGGGCAGTTTTTTGAGGGTAAATAGATTGTCTATACCTAAAATTGAAAAATTATTTTTTTAAGATTAAAACTATGTTAACAACCTATGGATATAGTGTCAATACTAATTCTAAACCTATTTAAAGGAGCATGTTTTTTTGTTTAATGGATTGGAAAGGCAGTTGATAAAAAAACCGTTTTAGCCGATTTTTCTGTCTACGAAAAACGACTCGAATGATTTTATTAGATCTTGTAGTGATTTTATCTACGTCTAAATATAAATCGTTTTTGACAGGTGTTCTTTAGTAGTGACTATCGAAATAATTTTATTTAAAATTTCCATATTATTTTCATTTAGATAGGTAATTTATCTTATTATCATTTTTGCCAATCTATTTTGCTGTTCACATATTGTGCTCTTTAAACCAACTGAACTGTTGAATGACTAAACCTGGTTACTTTACTTAACTTCTGCATGAATATATTATGAAAGCTATATGATTTTTTTGATATTTAATATCAATCCTGTAAAGTAAGAAAACTGTTATAAAAACAAGGGCTCAAACTTAGTAAAGCTCGACAATCTTTTGAAAATTGTTTTTTTTGATATATTAATTATATTAACTGATATATTTCGATCATTTTATATACATAATCTCTATTTTTTTATTTTTTAATCTATATATTTTTTTGAAATAGTACACTTAGTTCTTCCCTATAAAGGTTTACTTTTTTCCTATAGAAGATAATTAGCGGTTATCAAAATGTTGCTAACAATGCTTTTATCGAAAGTCTTATAGTCACTACATCAGTTATGGGTTTTGTTCTGTTATTATCTGTATACTAGTGTGTTATCGTTCTGCAATTTTACTTTCGAGGATTAAACCAATTACGACGTCCTTTTCTCCGCTAACAGACTGGATTTGAACCTCACGATTGAAGACTAACGGCTTAAAGGGCCAAGAAAGTTTTGTTAGTCAGGGTGTTTCGATTCCAGGCTTGCTGGTGATGAGTTATTTACTAAATGAATGTTATCTAAAGGTTGAAATGATTTTATATATTCGGAACGAATGACTTTTTGAAGGATTTAGGGAACTATCGAAGCGTTTTTGCCTGGAATTAAACTGTCTATATTAACTACTATCCCGTTAAAAATTAGGCCTGTAAGGCTCTGTGATTGCCTACTAAACTTGAGAATCATGGTAGTGGTAGTTGTGCCGGCGAAAACATCAATCTGCAAGTAGCGATCACAAATCGCTGGCCGCTTACCTTTAAAAGAAAAAAGTTGACATCTTGCTATCTGGAAGCGTTTCCTGAGTGTCTAAAAACGGTTTTTTAAGGTGCTACCCTACTTTTTGGATGAGTAGATGAATTTTTCAATAATCGTGATTGGCTAGATGGTCGATTGTCGGTCTGCGAAAAATTTTTAAAAAGGTCTAAAAAAACGAGAAATTATGGTTCTTAATTATCTTTGGAGTTTGAAATATTTCATTACTAAAAATTTAAATGGTTTTTTACAACAGTGGTCTTGAATGATTTAGATTGTCTATATCTAAATGAAATATTTTTTACCTTTAGTTATTTTATTTTGATTTTATCTTATTTTACATGTGTTCTATATTCTATTATGTAAACATCATATGGATATGCTGTCAAGCCTGTTAATGATTAAAGTCAAAAATTACACGATAAAATTGAATTAAGGTTCCTGTATTGAAGAAGAACGGCGACGAGGCATTATCCAAGTTCCCTACCCGATATCTACCCTTCCACAACCGGAAAATTTGGAAATGATTAAGACTTTGGTGATCCTAAAGTAAGAAGATAAATTTTTCAGGCTTGGCTCGAACCTAATTTTGCAGGACAAGACCTTGAGTGTATATGACGAAAACTTTTGTATTTCATCGAAATGATGAGGTTAGAGAATATTTTTTGAAATGTGCACGCCACGTTCGGTTTACATGAACGTACCTGATGGACTACAAGCAGTTAACATGATTGTAGTGGACGGATCCTTCGATGGTGAGCCCTTCGGCAGTGAGCACTTCGTCCTGAGCTCAGTGTCGAAGGACTCAGGGCCGAACTGCTTTTAGCCGATATAGATGAAGTTTCGGGATTTGTTATACAAGACATACACATAGAAGAATTTCATTAACTCAAGTGTAGCAAATATTTTGGGGTGGACAGATACCAGTCGGTACTTGTTTTTGCTCGGGTACCATTCGGGAGGGATGCCGTACGGCATCTCCCTCGGTACCCGGCTGCGGTAAATTCTTTCCTTTCTTCTGGCGAAGCAAGGTGCAGAATTGTACCTTGCAGGGGTGGAGGGAAAGTATTCGAACCTATTATGCCTAGTATTGAAGAAATAGAGGTTATTAGACCAGATTGTTTAGTACGTGGCTTTCTGCAAGCAACTATTGAATATTTAATAACTGTAATAAATAAACAGCGAAAATTGCAATTAAGTTATGTAAACCATGTGCCAGCATAATTATCAAGAATGGTTTACTTCCCTTTTTCTTTGTTTTTAAAATGTATCCCCAAGAAAAAACAACACCCACCAGAAAGGCTCCTAAAAGAAAACCCAGAACCGGGAGGTGAAGAAAAGAGAAGACCAAAGCAGATAATATTATGATCAGCTTGTTGGATTTGATAAATTTACTGAGCAATTTGATAGGAATGTATTGTCCTATCAAGGTTTCAAAAAATGGGGCAATGAGAATTAGTGTGACGTAGTGAAAAATATTAAGTTCAGCTGTTTGAGTGTTTGATGAAAATGGAGGACGATTCAATCCGATTAAATTTACTATTAAGTCACCGATAATTGTTCCGGGAATTTTAATAATAATTGAAACTAAAGACAGAACAACAATAAAATTAAATGAGTTTGTGATTGTTAACCATTTAATAAATTGTTTCATAATTTACTATATCATTTGCAGGGGTGGAGGGAATTGAACCCCCGTCACGGGTTTTGGAGACCCGGGTCCTACCACTGAACGACACCCCTAGAATTCTTCTGACAATGTTCTACTGATGATGGTTGGAACTGGTGATAATTTTACCAGATTGTAGCAGGATTATTGAAATTCTTCGATTTCGTCGACGTCTAAGCGGCCTGCTTCTTTGAGAGCTTCTCCTATACCAATGTAAATTTCAACTTTGCCGCTTAACACGCGCATGATGGCTTGGTTGAGTTTAATTTCTTGGGGAACTTTGCCTGGTTCACGGATGACTAATTTATCTTTAATGAGCGAGATAAAATTGGAGTGTTCTGGTAAGACATCAAACTGGCCTTTGTCGTTGACTGACGACAAGGAGATAACTTTGCCTTGGTACAAGGTTTGATCTTTGTTTTTAACCGTAGTCTGAATCGTTTGCATTTTAGGCCTTACTATGTTCTATTTGCCGATGATTTCGGTCAAACTGCCGCGAAAAAGAAATTGGTCCTCTGGGATGGCATCGTGTTTGCCGACAATAATTTCGTTGACGTCTTTAATAGTGGTGGTTAAGGGTACAAAGACTCCGGATTCGCCGCGCTGAGCGGCGGCGGCAAAAAAACGCTGGGTCATGAAATTACGTAAGCGTTTGGCACGGTTGTAAATGATTTGGTCTTCTTTAGAGAGTTCGGAAATTCCGACCAAAGAGACAATCCGTTCCAGCGACTGGGCACGTTTGAGCATGGTTTTGGCGTTTAAGGCCACTTCGTAATGGAACTGGCCAACGACAGTGGGATTTAAGGCGGTGGAGGCGGAAGCGAGAATGTCTACCGCCGGTAAGAGCCCTTCCTGATAGACGCTTCTTGATAAAACCACGATGGATTCGAGGTAGGGAAAAATTGACTGGACAGCTTGATCTAGCAAATCGTCGGCAGGAACGTAGACTGCTTCAATGGTGCTTAAATGAGCTTTGTCTGTCGAGACTAACCTTTCCTGGAATTCTGCCATTTCGGTTTCCAGGGTGGCTTGGTAGCCGTCTTCTGACGGAGTAATGTTCATTAAGGTAGACATTTCGTTGCCGGCTTGGGCGAAGCGAAAGGTGTTGTCGATAAAAAATAAGACATCTTTGTTCATTTCGTCTCGGAAATACTCGGCTACGGTGACAGCGGCAAAAGCGGAGAGAAAGCGAATGGCGGAATTATCGCCCATCGGTCCAAAGACGATGCTACTGGCTTTCAAGCTGCCACTTTCTTTGAGAGCTTGGTAGAGTTCTAGGGCTTCGCGGGAGCGTTCGCCGACGCCGGCAAAAACAGAGATGGCTTCCTTGGTTTTGGCAGAGCCGACGACATTGTGGAGCATTTCGGTCAGGAGGAGGGTCTTGCCTACCCCAGCGCCGCCGAATAAGCCCATTTTGCCGCCTTTTAAAAGAGGGGCGAACAAATCAATAACTTTGATCCCGGTTTCTAGGAGCTCCTTTTCGGCAATAACCTGCTTATGAAAAGCGGCGGTGGTTCTGACTGGCCAGTGGTCAGTGGGTTTAACGGTCTTTTCTTCCCCAACTGGTTGGCCAAAAATATCTAAGGCCTTGCCCAACAAATTTTCTCCAACAGGGTATAAGAAAGCCTTTTCAGTATTGATGACAACTGACTGGCGTTTCAGCTCGGTAATGGAAGTGAGGGCGAGACAATAGAATTGGTTGGGACCTGAAGACATGTAGACTACGAGCGTCAGATTAGGGTTATCTTTAGCGGTGAGGACGTCGTTGACGGTGGGTTGACGGTTGGGAAAGCTAACTTCAACGACTTGGCCGCGAACGCCGACAACTGTGCCTTCAAGGGGGTTATTCATGATTATCGCCTCATGACTCCTAGGATTGCTGGTAAGAGATTTAACTGTTTTTTATTAAGGTCCCAATGAACGGCGCGGGTATGTTCAAACTGGAGTTTTTTGAGGCGGTTTTGCATTTTCTCATCAGCCTGATCTAAGGCTAAAACCCGGGAGGCGAATTTAGCTAATTGGGATTCTTTGACGGTGTGGTTAAACAGGGAGGCAAAAATTTCGGTTTCAAAAAACATGAGAATTTTCTCAAGACTCGGTTCAAACACATAACTCACCTTATGGCCAACAAGGCTTCCTTCCAGAGAGATTTCGGCAGTAATCGTCAACTTTTTGGGCTGTTGGGTAACAACGCTAACGAACTCGCCATAATAGGCATGGATCTCATCGTATTGGACAACGTGATGAACGACTTCATTTAATTGTTCGGCGGAAACGCCAAAATCTGGGAGTTCAAAAAATGTATAGAGATGATTAGGAAACTCGGAGACAAATAGGTTCAAGCCGTGTCTACCCACAATGGTGACTTCAGATTTACCTTCCCTGACTTCCTGGGCGAACTGATTGAAAGAACGAGAAACAATTTCGCCATACAAACCTGTTTGGGCAGAAAGTAAAACGGCTACCTTTTTGCCGTTGTGGGCTAAAAAGGTGACTTTGTTCTTACCAAAGCGGCGGCGGGATAAACGGGCGATTTGATCAGCATAGGAACTTCGGACTTCGTCAAAAACGGCAGAGATCTCACGGAGAAATTCTCGGTTTTTAAGAACAGATTCTCGAGTGCGGCGCATACGAATCGAAGCGATTTCCTCGTACGAGGCGATGAGTTGCTTCAAAGAATGAAGTTCATCTATTTCTTCGGTAAGCTGATGCGGTTGGGCCATACGGTAATAAGTTAAAAATTAAAAGTTAAAAGTTAAAAATTATGGTTTGGCTCCTCCACTTTTTATGAGATTACTAATAAAAGTGATCTCGGCGGAAACTTTTTTGACCAGTTCGGTAAATGACTGACTACCCATGATGAGAGCGTCAACGCGGGTTTTGATGGCAGAGTTTTTGGTATAGAGGCTGGCAAGATTATTCATATCTTGTTTCATCTCCGGGAGAGTATTGCCTTGCCAGAAACCCGCCCACAAGGCGCTAACTAAAAAGATATTAATGTTGACAGAAATTATTTTATCGGAAGGTTGGCCAAAAAAGACTTCCAATTTTTCCCCGAGGGAAAGCATTTTCTTGCTGCGTTCCGATAGTTCAGCGCCGAAATGCATGAATTGTCTTAAGTTGTCGACCTTGACGAGGAAACTGGTTAACTGGCGACTTAGGTCGCGCATCAAAGGTGTTTGGGCTTGGCGGCCAACTCGAGTGACCGACAAAAAAGGATTGATGGCTGGGCGGCGGCCTTGATTAAAAAAATTAATGTCAAAGAGGATATGGCCATCGGTCATAGCCATGAGGTTAGTTTGAACGTAGCCGGTAATATCGCCCATGACGAGCTCCGAAACCGGAAAACAAGTGATGGAGACGGTTTTGGTGGGCTGATTGGGTTCAGTAATGGTGAAGTTACCGGCTCTTTCTAAGAGCTTGGCATGAAGATAAAAGATGTCACCGGGGTACGAACTGCGGCCAGGAAAACGACGAGCTAAAAGAGAAATCTCCCGATAATATTTGGCGTGGGCAGTGAGATCGTCCAAGATGATGACGACATTTTCACCAGTGTCGCGAAAATATTCGGCATAAGTCATGGCGGTATAAGGAGTTAAGTGAATGAGGCCGGCTGGGTCGGAAGAAGCGGAAGCGATTAAAATTACCTGCTTGTCGATGTGGTGACTCTTAAAGAATGCCTGAAAATCGAGAATGTCAGCCCGACGTTTGGCAATGGCGGCATAGATACATATTGATCCTTTTTGAGCCTGTGTTAGTAGTATTTGTAATAGAAATTGAGTTTTACCAGTTTTACGATCTCCCATGACTAACTGCCTCTGTCCCCTACCCAAGGGAATGACTAAATCAACTAAGGAAACGCCAGTCTCCAACGATTCGGTAATGAGGTGACGGCGGTTAATACCCAAGGGAAATGCATCCAAGGAACGAGTTTCTTTGGTGGAACGAAGCGGGGCGTCGCTACTGACAACCACACCAAGCGGGTTAATGGTTTTACCCAGAACGTTTTTGCCAACGGAAATTTGGATATCTTGATTTGTCCGAGCTACCCGCATGCCTACTCTGACAGCACCGGGGGTAAGTAATAAGACTTCGGCTGAATCCTTAGAAAATGATAAAACCTGGCCGAGATCGCCGCTTTCAAAAATCACCATTTCTTGAGAGCGGATTTCGGGAAGACCACGGATATTGACAATAACATGTAAGATCTGACTGACTTCACCGACTTCACCGATAGTATCCAAGTAGTAATTGAAATCCTGTTTCATGGCAGACTCGCAGGGGTTGATGGTGGGGCCGGATTGGTGCTGATCGCTTGAGAAACAATTTTTAAAATCATGGGTTGAAGAGAGGGTTGAAACTTCTGAAAAATCTTACGGAGAGAATAGTCGTGATATTTACCTTGGTAGCTGATAGTGGTTCCGGCAATTAGGCGACGGTCAGTTTTTACTTCAAGAAGAAATTTATCTTTAAGTTCTCGATCAATCCAGCCAGCGAAGTGTTCGATGATAACTTCGGTGGGTTCAAAGGCAACGGTGAGTTCGATAATGTGATGATTTTCGAGTGCCCTGACAATGTCATCCAACCATTTGTCTGGGTTTTTGGTGGCTGATAAACCCTCTCTCACCACGTCGGCTACCCAGGCTCTAAGGTCGTGCCTTAAGACTGATTCTAAAACTTCAGGTTTTTTAAAGATGGCGGCTTTGACGACGGCAATTTCAGCAGAAAGTTTGTCTTTATCGACGGTGGTTTTGGTGCGCCCGACAATTAGGTCGATGAGTTTATCTGGTTGATTCATATTAAAAGTCGCGACAAAATTTAAAAAAAGCCTTCTTTTTTGGCTGTCTCCAGGGCATCAATGACGATTTGTTCGTGTTCTTCCTTGGTGAGAACCTTATTTAAGGTCCGCCTGGTGACGCTGTCGACGAGTTCGAAAATATTTTTATCTATGGCTTGGAGACGTTGTTGGCGGTAGAGCTCAATTTCGTCTTCCAGGCCTTTGGCAAAGGTGGTGAGAGCAGTTTTAACCGTTTCTCGGGACCGGGCAACTTCCTCTTTGAGAGACTGATGGAAGGCTTCGGTTTCGGCAATGGCCTGCTGATGGGACTCCTTCATTAACCGGGTCACGGCTTCGCGAACTTCAGTTCTTAAGTCGGTCAGGACTCTTTGGTATTGACTGGTCTGCTCAAAGGTAATGCGGGCCAATTCAGCATCGAGGCGATCTTTGGCTTCTTGGCTAATGATTTGGGTGTCGGAAATAATTTTGGCAGCGTTTGCCTGGGCGGCGGCAATGATTTGATGTGCTTCTTTCTGGGCTTCCTGCCAGAGTTTTTGAGTCTTGACGTCAACCGAGTTAGTCAGATTTGAAGTGTCGGTTTTGAGGCTTTGGTAGTGACGCAAAAGTTTGAGGTAAGAATAAATGAGCCAGATGGATAAACCGGTAATAATAAGGGCGAGTAAACTTGGGAGGTAGAGACTGAAAGACAGGTTATTGGGCATGGATTTATTGTACAGGAAACAGTAATTAGAGACTAGCGAGGGGTAAACATGGTAAATAGGGCAAGCAAGCTTTTGGTAAATGGAGCAAACGGGAGAAGCCTTCGATCCTGAACCCCTTGGCAGTGAGTCTTTCGACCCTGAGCTTAAGACCGAAGGGCTTATGGCCGAACTGTTCAGACCGAAGGAATACCTGACTTTAAAGCAGAAATAGCTTCATTTTTTTGGAGTAAGTTACGACCGGTCATTTCAGGAGGAATGGGTAAGTGCATAATGCTAAGAAGGGTCGGAGCGATATCGCTTAGGGTGCCGTTAGGGTTGAGGTTCGTTTGGCCGGTAAATTCTTGGCCGGTGAGGATAAAGGGAACCGGGTTGTTGGAATGATCGGTGTTGACGTCGCCACCCTTTGAGGTAAAGAAAAAGCTGGTAGCGGGATAGGTCAATAATTCTTCGGCATTACCATGATCGGCGGTCATAACCAAATAGCCATTGACTTCACTGACGGCTTTAGCCACTTCGCCAATGGCGTGATCGACAAACTCGACGGCCTTGACAGTGGCTTTAACGTTGCCGCTATGAGCGACCATGTCGGCGTTGGCAAAGTTGATAACAATAAAGGGGTAATAATGGCGTTTGAGTTGGCTGATAAGGGTTTTAACTAGATCGTTAAGAGACATTTGCGGCTGCTTGTCGTAGGTGGCAATTTTTGCCGAAGGAGCGATAATGACGTCTTCGCCGGGCAAAGGGTCATTGCGAATACCATCGAAATAGTAAGTAACCATACGTTCTTTCTCGCTTTCAGCCAGATGCAGTTGAGGGAGTTTGGCTTGGGAGACAACTTTGGTCAAAGAAAGGATGTTTTTTTCGGGAGGAAAGGCGATGGCAGAGACGGGAATGTTCTCTTGATACTCGGTCATGGTGACGAAGAATAAATCGGTGGGCCAGTGACGACGATGAAACGTAGGACCGGAAAGTTGTTTGGTTTCGGATCTACCTTGGTCGAGTTCGTAGCCAGCACGAAAGCCTTTAAGATGCTCAAAATCAGGTAAAGTAAAGGCCATGGTTAATTGGCGGGGGCGGTCGATCCGGAAATTAAGGAAAATAACAGCGTCGTGGTCTTTAACCAGACCAACTGGTTGACTATTTTCAAGGATGACAGTGGGTTCTATAAATTCATCGGTCACCTTGGCGGAATATGAATCGGAAATAGCCTGGGCAGCCGAGGGAGCGGTTTTACCTTGGCCAAGGACGATGGCGTTGTAAGCTTTTTCGGTTCGGTCCCAACGTTGATCCCGATCCATTGCATAGTAGCGACCGGATAGGGTGGCGATGCGGCCAAGCTGAAGTTTGACCAGAAGAGTTTCGATCTTCTTGATTGTTTCGATGCCTTCTTCGGGCGGAGCATCTCGGCCGTCGGTAAAAAGATGAAAACGAATAGATAGTATGCTTTGACGGCGACAAAACTCAATGAGGGCAGTAAGGTGTTTGAGAGAGGCGTGGACGTTACCAGAACTAACAAGACCCATGATGTGCAATGTTGACCGATGACTATAGACATGATTGGCTGCTGCCATAAAGGCCGGATTGTCGAAAAAAATTCCTGTTTCAATGGCGGTGTTTATCTTTTTCAAACTTTGCAGAACAACCCGACCAGCCCCAATCGTTAAGTGCCCCACTTCGGAGTTGCCGACCTCGTTGGCGGGTAAACCAACCGACTCGCCAGAAGCAATGAGTTTGCCGTGGGGAAAGGTTTTTAGCAATTGATCGAGATTGGGAGTCTTGGCAAGTAAAACAGCATTGCCTGAAGAGGGCGGCGCAACTCCCCAACCATCTAAGACCAAAAGGATTACAGGTCGGAGGGGAGAAGAGAAAGTAGCGCTGGAAGGTATGGAACTGTTTAGCATTTTAGTTTAATGGTAACCACTGGCTACAGCTTATTACAGGATGAGAATGAAGTAGGCTAAAATTAGACCGGTAAATACTATAACTATATTTATCAATACATTTGTTACTACACTTAAATATATCATTCTTCTGGCTAAAGGATTGCGGCCAACTGCTTCGATGCTGGCGCGGGAGATACGACCAAAGTAGATAAAGCCCAAGGTAAAAGAGATCAAGATGATTAAAGCGGCGAGGAAGTAGCGAAGCGATTGGAGTGGTTCAAGAATGGGGGCTGCTAGAGTACCCCGAAGTACTTCCAACAAGTTGCTTCTAGCTCTCGATAAACCGGCGGTATAGTGAATGTTAATGGCTATGGCAATTTCACCAACGTCTGCAGGGTTTGGGGGCGAGAAAGCTTCTAAGGCACTGCCAATAACATAACCGTTTTGGGTTGACAATTGACCAACGCCGGCAACGGATGAAGAGGTGATACTGCTGCCAACGGCAATATTGCCATTTGAAGCTGTGACTCTAGCTACTGCCCTACCCTCGCTAAGAATAAAATAACGGTTAGATTCAGTGGTGATATCAAAAGCTGCCGGTGGGGTATCGACGATGACTCCATATATAGAGGGGTCGTAGGGATTACTGCAAGGAACGAAGCCTTGTTCTCCGGAACAGACTAGGGTTCCTTCTGGCAAGGTCGGACCGGGTATAGAAACGGGAATGGCGAGGCCGACCACTGGTGCTTGGGCCGCAACTAACGGGGGTAAAACTATGGCGGCAATTATGATGGCAGTAACCAAATACTTTTTCATCAAGCTAGATCAGTTTATACTGCTTTGACCCGGGATTGCAAACTGCTTGGTTAATTCGAGAGCCAGTGAGATGTGTGAGTAAATTTCTGTTAGGCTTTCGCTAACGCGAGTGACTAATCGACTTAGCTACGCATTTATAGAACAATCTTCTTTTAACACAGATCGCTATCACTCTGTTTGGGGAAATGCTAGCAGGAAAACAGGCGATTATTAACTAACTCTTCAAACTAATTCGCAAAACTCTTGAGATTTGCTTTAGAATTGCTGGTTTCTTTTCGAGAACACATAAAGACATGGTTGATGCTATTTGTTATATTATTTTATATTTTAAAGGATATCTTATAATTAATTTCGACATTAATATTTGCGTTAAATCTAGTCTTTTACAGTTATTAGTTGATCATATTTTATAAATATTAAACTGCGGTAAATATAGTATATTAATTTAAGTTATTACTCCGACCACCAGCCGAATCCCTTGGCTCGCAGTAACAAAAAAATGAGGCGTACCCGAGTTCACCGTTGGCATGAGGTCATTTTGTTTAATTTTGCCAGGCTGTTATTGATGTAAATTTAGTTTTATTTGTGTTATTTATATATATTTTGATACGTTAAATTATATTCTTATTAGCGGGCACTTTGAGTCATTGACCAAATGCTTGGCAGACGTTCGCTAATAAAGAAGGTGGAGGTGACTTTAATCAATTTGTCTCAAGTGTCAATTATTATTTTGTATATTTTGCATTTTTAATCATCGTTCTTATTTTTGATTGTGAAAACATTACGGGTCTTTTTTTTCCTTTAAAATCGAATTGCGAATTAGAAACTTGGTTTTCAAAAAGTGTAATTGTCATTGTTGGTTTTGACACTCTTTCCCTACTCTAGATTTTAACGAATGAGAATAATTATTTTACTAAAAGTTTAGTATTCGTTTAATAAAAAGTTTATGAAGATTGAATTAAATTGATATCGGCTGTTGAACACTTGACAACTATTTCTAATAGTGTCTTAATTAATTTGGACATTTTCTCATAATTGTACAAATTTAATGTCCACATTTAAGCTTCTAAAAAGATTCCTGTCATGAAAAGACTGCCCAAGACACGTTCGCTTTCCATAAGTCAAGCATCGGCATATTTGGGCGTGGTGGAAAAGACTTTGCGTCGATGGGAAGAACGGGGTTTACTCCAACCCTTCCGGACTGACGGTGGCCATCGAAGATATGATATTGATCAAATTCGCTCGATTAAAGCCCGAAAAGGCAAAGGTAGAATCTACGGCAAGTCTCTGATTTCTGCCGATGAGAGGTTTGCTCTTCCGGCAGAGATGTTTTCAGACTACATCGAAGCCGTTGCCAGTTACCAACCTCAAATTGGTTTAACTGACAAATATAAAACAGGCTTGGCAACGACGGAGAAAAAAGTAGTTTCATCTGTAAAAAGCGTGCCGATCGGAAAGACGCGATTACGATACAGACAGTTTTTGACGACAGCGATAGTTATTATTGGTTTAGTGTTCATAGTTTTAGAGTTTCCAACGATTTCTACCAAGCTTCCAAGGCAAACTTCCCCACAGCTGATGCTGAAATCGGCGTTACCTAAGGTCAGGTTTATAAGCGACTTTATTGATGAAGGAAGAAAATTATTAAGTGATAAGGTAAGTCAAAAGACGATAGAAAAAACCGGTAGACCGCAAAAGAAAGGAGCGGTATTGGCGGCAGCGACCTTGGAGGGAGTGCGGTTTTTGGTCAATGTCCCAAGTTTATTTTCAGAGACAGCAAGGTTTTTGGCTGATATTGCCGTTGACCAGAACGCGAGCGTTGGTGGAAACCTAAACTTAGCCGGGAATGCAGACGTCGAGGGAAATTTAGCTTTGGCAGGAACGGCAACAATAGACGGTGACGTTACCCTCGCCAGTGACTTGAGTGTGGCGGGAGTTACCACGGTGGAAACGTTATCGATTAATGATGATGAGTTTACTGACTTAACAGGTACGGGTTTACAAGTTTCTAATGGGACTCTACAAACGACATTGGGGACAAGCATTGAGTCGGGAGAAATTACTGACGATACTATAAAGGAAGTTGATCTTAATGCATCAAACTCCCCTACTAATGCCTACGTTTTAACCTATAATTCATCAACAAGCGGTTTTACCTGGGCAGCGGACCAATCAGGAGGAGGCAGTCTTTGGACTGACGGAGGCACCATCACCTATTTAACATCAACGAGTGATGATCTGGCCTTAGGCGGTTCTACCTCATCGGCTCCATTCTTCTTCGACGTTTCTGCTAACGATCTTTATATAAACGGGGTATCGCTGGATGCAACGGGAACAGGACCAACAAACTCCGGCGCCAGTTTAATTGGAGTTTTTGGTGAATTTACAAATTCGAGCGAAACTACTGTGCAGGGTGTTCTGGATGATTTGGACTCGGCAATAGGGGCAGGAGGGTCTAAGTGGACAGATTCGGGGACGGTTACTTATTTAACAAACACCACTGATGACCTGGTGGTGGGAGCAACGACTCCAAGCAGCAACGGCGCCAAAATTACCTTTGATGGTGATGAAGACGAAATTCAACTTGAAGTCAGGGGGTTTTCAACCCAAACGTCAAACTTGATCTTGGTTGAGCAGGATGGTGGAGCCGACGTTTTGACGCTTTCAAATGACGGCAACTTGGCTGTCGAAGGCCAAATTTCGGATATAACCGATGCCACTGTCACCGTCAATGACTCTTTGGCCGTTTCGGGAGATTTAGCAGTCAATGGAGCAGTAGCCGCCGACATTACCTCGACGACGACAGCGGCGACCGTCTTTGACTCGACAGTGACAAGCTTGAGTATTGGCAGCGCGGCAACAACTTTAAATATTGCCGATGCGGCTATTACTGGAACAATTGATATCGGAGGGGTAACAGCTGATGGGGTTACAACAGTAAACATTGCTACTAACGGAACAACTAATGCAGATACGATTGCGATTGGGAATGTAAATACTGGCACTACCCTAACTCTGACTGGAGGAGATGCTTGGAATATAGCCTCAAATGGAGTTTTGACATTGTCGACGGATGCCACCTCGACAAGCGCAATAGTGGCAACTGACACAGGCTATACCAATGCTTTGGATCTTGGAGACAATAATATTACGGGTACTGCCTACTCTGTCTTGGCCACAGGTGGAGCCTTAACTTTGGACGCGTCAACAAGTGTGGCTTTGGACGGAGATACTTCGATTACCCTTTCGGATGGCGGAACACTTTACGGGACACTGACACAGAGCGGAACGGCTGATTTCCAAATTGATGCGGCTGGTAACAATGTGATCATTGCCGACGGAGACGTCTTGGACGTTTACGGAACAACAATAGGTCTTAATAATGATGCAGATGCTGAAAACGTCTTGGGATTAGCTGCGGCGGGAGGTTCCGCTGGAAGTGATCTTTACTGGGGAGATGATCTTTTGTGTGATATGGATGCTGCCAACTGCGGCTGGGCAACAAGTGCATCTTCTCCATTTACTCAATCTGGTGCTGACCCCAATGAAATAATAGACAAGTCTGATCTAACGGCAAGACTTAGACTCCAATATGGCGATGCAGCAGATAC
>MHDE01000038.1:0-9424 GCA_001803465.1 Microgenomates group bacterium RIFCSPHIGHO2_01_FULL_45_11
AGATTCCCCTCTTCGTCCCACTGGGCCGGTAACCAATTGCCTTCGTCGGTAGGGATAAACAGATTACGATTCACATCTTGGCCATAGATGACTAAGCCTTCGATTTTACCCAAATCATCCTGGACAGCGGTGCAACTAACTAGAGCCAGGTTTTCCGGCGGGTTGGCTAAGGCGCGGTCCAGGGGGATGCTGACAGTGGTAATGTCGACTTGGTCGCCAATGAGTTGAGCCAAGCCCGGCTCAAAACCGCAACTAGCGGGAATATCCAATTGCTCGAGCCTAGCGCCAACAGTGGTGCCGGCAAAAATACTAACTATAGCCGCATTTTCAGCAGTGGGGGTGCCGGCGATAAGAGTGGGTAGATTAACTAGGCCGCTCGTGTCTGGAGTGGGGCTGGCTTCGGCCTGGTTGACTAACCCTGGCACGCAGGCGGCAAGAACTAGACTGCCAACGGCCAATAGGCAGAGCGTCTGATAGAGACGAGAACGAGGGGGTAAACTCTCCATGCCTTCCAGGAGTCCAATTTGGGCGGCACGAAGTCTCAAAGCAAAATTGGTTGGGTTTTCGTGCTCAAGTCGTAATAAGGGCGAATAGGGATCGGCCAACATACTGTCCTATAATATCACGTGGTTGGCGGTTTGACAAGGCGTCGGAGTTACTTATCGGTGGGCAGCGACTAAGACAAAGGCAGCGACAATGATAGTCAGGGCTTGGCCGACAAGAATCAGGTAGCCAGCTCTATGATCTAACCGTTCCTTCTCCTGATAACTACAGCCGAGGAGGAGAAACCAGAGCCAGACGAAGGCGGGAATAAGGTAAGTGGAGTTGAAGAAAAAGTTGGCGGCCAGAGCCAGAGTTAAAGCTGATACCAGCCGGTGGTCGGAAGTCGTAGTTCTGGTGATGTCAAGAATAATTTTAACAAACCAACCGACAAAACTGATCCCCAACAATCCCATGCCAATTAAGAATTCTAAGATAAGGTTGTGGGTGACGAGTGAAAATGAGCGCAGAAAGGGATAGAGCCGGCCGACCTCGGTAGAAATGCTACCAAAGTTGCCTACCCCGACGCCTAAAGGATGACGAATTAAACCAATCAGGGCTTGGATATAGTAAACTCGAGAGACGATGGTGGTTTTGCCGGCGCTGGCATACAAAAATAGGACTATGGCCAGTACAATCAGAGGCCAAAACAGACGACGGTAACGGTGTAGCCAAGCTTTATTGTCAAGAAGTAACAAACTACCGATAAAGGCGGTGACGACGGCAGAGCGAGATAAGGAAAGGGCAATAACTACTAAGGCCACGAGACTTAAAACGAGGTAATTTGGCCGACGGGTTTTTAGCCATAAAGACAGGGTAATGATAAGGACTAAGGCCCACCAGTTGCCCAGATGGTGGTGGTTTTTGTAAAACGAGTTATAGCCGATAACGCCGCGGGGAGTAATTTGAGGAAGAATTCGGTAGTCAAAGGCGCGGTTGATGAGGGTAATAACGGCAAAGGCGATGCCTAAAAAGATAATAAGCTTGGGAAGAATGATTGAAAGGCGATTTTGATTTAGGAAACCGGCTAGCCAAAGAAGGCTAGCGCTGGCATAAAGAGCAAATAGTTCCAGTGACTGAAGGCGATCCTGACTCCAGATGATGCTAGTGAGAAACAGGCCAAGAAAAAGAGCATACCAGCCAAAGGTAGCAGGCAGACGTAGCGGCTGATTTGACCATAAACTTAAGACTAAGATAAAGATGGCGACTACGCCTCCGAAGGCAACCACGGGCACGGCAACTAAACCTAAGCCGCTGATAAAAAGGAGGAGAGTGATTAGGAGTAAGATGGTCGGTATCATTTTAATCAGGGGTCAATGGTGGTGGTTTTGATTTCTTGAGAGACAGTTTAGCCTTGAATTGGGCTTCAGCCCGACGTCTACCCCGACAAATGGGACAGTAAAGGGGTAGCTTTAAGCCTTTTTGGCGGTAAAAATCCTGTTCGCCCTCACTCCAGACGAATTCGTTGCCGCAATCGGTGCATGTGAGAGTCAAATCCGACATAGTTTAATTCTATCATCTCGTACTGTCTCCGAGTATCATTATTTTATGCGTAAAACAGACGAAATATTATCGTTAATCATGTATTCGGCACTCATCATCGGTTTTGCCGCCCGCCTTTATTTGATAATTTTTCTGCCGATTTGGCATGATGAGGCGTTTTCGATTTTCACCGGCTTGAAACCGGTTGCCGATATTGTTAGCGGTAGGGCAGATTCAGTGCACCCCCCGGGATATTATCTACTCATCAAACTCTTGAGCACTGTTTCGATTCACCTGGTCTGGTTACGGCTGGCTACCCTAGCCTTTTTCTTAGTCAACACGCTCTTACTTTACCGCTTGAGCAAACTGTGGTTTTCGCGGATTGCTGCCGTATTCACGGTGGTAGCCTATGCTTTGTCAGGATACTTCTTCATTTTTGACTGGCAAGTAAGAATGTATACCGCGACGGTGACGCTGATGCTTTCTTCCTTACTGCTGCTTTCCCAACCCCTAACAAAGCGTCGATTGATTAGTTGGACTTTGCTTAATCTAATTGGACTTTATTTTGACTACAGTTTTTACTGGTACTTTTTCCCGTTGTTAGTAGGGGTAAGTATTATGGCTCTCCAGAGGCGGCATTGGCGAAAGCAGGTTTTGTCATTATGGACAACAACGCTTATCTTTCTAGTAAGCTGGGGGCTGGTTTTTATACGGGTTTATGATCGGGGCATGAGTGGCATTGCCTGGGCTTTTAACCATGTGTATCCTTCCATTCTTATACCCTATCTCTTTGGTAGTCATCAACTTTTTTGGGCCACTCTCGTCATGGCTTCTCTGTTTTGTTACGGACTGTGGCGAGTGATGCGGCGGAAGCGGCCCCGGGAGTTTTTTTTGCTCGCTGGGGGATCTTTCGGTGGGTTAGTTTTGGGGATTGGGTATTCGTTCGCTTTCCGCCCCTTATTCCACCTACGCAGCGTTCAAGTCGTGGCTCTGGTCGTTTTGATGTTGACCGGGGTGGGAATAGCGACCGTATGGCGAAGGTGGCAATGGTTAGCTTCAGGAATAATTGTGCTGCTTTCGATCAACTTTTTGGGGCACGTGGCTGGCATTCGGGCGCACTCAGGCAGGTATTTGATTCAGTTTCTTCCCTGGCAGCAAGTGGTTCTCCAACTCAATCATGGTCAAATATCTCAAGTCTTCATTCGACCTAACTTTCAGCGACTTAAAACTCCGTTGCTTTTATGGGGCCTTGAGTATACTTTGTCAGGGTACGAGTCTCTTTTTAGTCGCTCTATACCCTACTCGTTGATTGATGAAAAAACTAGGACGCCTGATTGTCCTAACTATGCCGGGGCAAATATTGAGATTTATGGATGTGGAAATTGACGTTTCGCTCAGTCAGAGCATTTTAAGGTAAGATCAGGCATGAGAATAGGAAGTATGAATAATGAATGATGAATTAAGTATAAACTGCAAGCAGTATGTTCGCTAGAGCGAATAGAAGAAGAGAATAGTAAATAGACAATAGACAATAGTAAAAGCGATTAGGGTTTAGGATATAGCGTATAGGGAGAACACCTGTCAGCCACTCTGTTTTGTGGTGGACCAGGGGGGAATCGAACCCCCGTCCCCGCAATGCGAATGCGGTGCATTACCACTGTGCTACTGGCCCAAAAAAAAGAGTGGACCCGAGGGGAATTGAACCCCTTACTTCTCCATGCCATGGAGATGTGTTACCGGTATACCACGGGCCCAAGTTAGAAAATAATGAGCAATGAACAGAAAGTAATGGAGAAGGAACTCACTATTTTCTCTGGTTTTCAGTCACAATTTTAGCATAGAAGTTAACGATTTGGCGAGTGAGGCGATCTAGATTTTGGTGGGTGGCGGCGGAGACAGGAATAATTGGTTGCTTTAAAATCTTTAGATTTCTAATAAGATTGGTTGGTGTCTTTTCCGAAAGCAGATCGATTTTGTTGATGACAGTTAGGCTTGATTTGGTAAGAAGAGTGGGATTAAAGGCTTTCAGTTCTTGTCTCACCTGGCTGTATTGGTTAAGGAGAGATTGAGCTAACTCGCTAGGAGAAAGATTCAATTCGTGGTCGGAGGGGGCCAGGACGTAGACAATGATTTGGCAGCGTTCGATGTGCTTTAAAAATTTGATGCCCAGTCCCCTACCCTCATGGGCGCCTTCGATGAGGCCGGGAATGTCGGCAACAATGAGGGAGTCTATAGGTTTTAGTCTATAGTCTATAGGGTTTAAGACACCGAGATTGGGGCTTAATGTCGTGAAGGGGTAGTTGGCGATTTTAGGTTGAGCTTTGGTGAGAACCGATAATAAAGTAGACTTGCCGGTATTGGGGAGGCCAACCAGGCCGACGTTGGCCAGAAGCTTGAGTTCAAGTTTCAAGGTTTGGTGTTCTCCGGGTTCTCCCCTTTCGGCATGACGAGGCGTTTGAACGGTAGCTTTCCTAAAATGCCAATTGCCGAAACCGCCTTTGCCGCCGCGGGCGAGGCGAATAGTCAGATTAGGCTGATCAAGATCAGCGAGGAGTCTATAGTCTATAGTCGATAGGTTATAGAAAACCATGGTGCCGACGGGAACTTTGAGGATGATGTCTTGGCCGTTGGCGCCGTGCCTTTTGTTTTTGCCGCCGGGTTCACCACTTTCGGCGACAAATTTGGTGCGGCCGGCAAACCAACGCAAGGTGTTGAGGTTATAATCAGTGGCCAAATAGATTGAGCCGCCGTTACCGCCATCGCCGCCGTCGGGGCCGCCTTTGGGAACGAAGCGCTCGCGACGAAAGGAAACTTTACCGTCTCCTCCATCGCCAGCTTTAACAGAAATGATGATTTCGTCTATCACAGATATAGTATACAAGTAGAAAGGTATAGAAGTATTTAGGTATGGAAAGTAGGCTTAGAAAAGTTTACTTCGATACCGATATAAGAGATAACCTACTTCTGATTTCTTGTTAAAAAATTTGTTGTAAGCATCCTCTGACCAAAATTTGAGGCGCAAACAAACTTCTGCTTGAGCATCGAGTTCATGAAGCGAGTTAATATACCTCTCTAGATAGACGTCTTTTTCAAGTTTACTTTTCTTCAGATAACCTTCTACAAAATTTGATATGACGGAGATTGCCGCTCGGCGCATTTGTGAGGATAAACCAAATCATACTTTTACTTTAAGAAGTTGAGGGGGCTTTGGAGGACGCCGCCTTGGCGGATTTCGAAGTGAAGGTGAATGCCTGTGGAACGGCCGGTAGAGCCCATATCGCCGATGACGTCTCCCCGATTGACAGATTGACCGACGCTGACTCGGATTCTTGACAGATGAGCGTAGAGGGTGACATAGCCGTTGCCGTGGTCGATCATGATGCGGTTGCCATAACCGTAGTTATCGGGCCAGCCGGCGACGATGATGCGACCGGAATCGGCGGCCAAAATGGCGCCGCCGGCACGGTTGCTGATGTCGATACCTTGGTGGTACCAGCGAAAGCCTTGGGAGATGGTACCAGAGGTGGGCCAAACGAATTGGCCGGTGGCGGAAACCGAACCGGCATCGGGAGTGAGAATGCGGGCGACGGTGGGGCGACCGACGGTCGGTTTTTCCTCGGGCATGACGCCGTCTGGCACCATGAGCGTTTGACCGATGGCCAGGCCGAAGGTTTCATCGTCGGTAAAGGTGTTGAAGGGATAGTTGACGATACCCTGAGCGCCAGCCTCGTCTTCGAGACTGTACTTTTTGGCGATGGAGTAAATGGTGTCGCCTTTTTTGACAGTGTGGACGACGCCGTCAACGGGCGGGATTTTGAGGGTTTGGCCGGGTTTGATTTTGGACTTGTCGGTGAGATCGTTGGCCCACAAAAGGGTGGTGACTTGGAGGTTAAACTTTTCGGCGATGGAACCGACAGTGTCGCCTTCACGAACTTCGTAATCGACGACTTCGCCGCCTCTATATTCGATGACGCCCTGACTTGATGAAGTGGTGATTTGTTGGAGGTAATTGGGGTCGGTGGAAACGCCTAAGACAACAGCGGTCGGCAATGTGCCTTGAGCCAGAACGTCGGCTTTGGCTTGTTCAGAAAGGATGAGGGGGCCAAAGGTGACGGCGGCAAAAGCCAAACCGACCATGCCAGAGTGAATAAAGGGCTGGGTGTATTTGCCGCGTTTTCGGTAAAGGTTGTCGACAATAAGGCTTTTTAAGAACTCGAAGTGGCGGAATACCTTATAGGTACGTTTGTTGAAGTAATACCAAGTAAAATTGACAAATTCCTGAAGTTCTTGGATGAAGTTTTCTTCTTCCATAGTAAAACGAGCGAACTCTCATGCTAACACAGGAACTAGCGGTTAGCAAATAGCGATTAGTTACTAGCCAATAGCAAACAGTAGGAAGTAGTCAACAGACAATAGACAAAAGTATTAAACAAATCACAAACCGGTGATCGAGTAGGATTGTCTTGGGAATTTTTTATTTAGTCAAAAAATCTAAATCACAATATCGGTACTCAATTGCCGGAGTACAGCCGAAGAGGCTGCAGTCGGTACTACCCTTTTTGTCAGAGGCGATAATTTTTCCTATCCGATCTCCTTTGAAAAAATACAGACAGGCCTCGCTTTTAGTGTTAGGACAACAACAACGGCAAGACAGATAATAATTTTTACCAGCAGTGAGAAGGGATAAGAGTTCGATACGGAAAAGGTATATAAAAACGAGAGTGGTTACTAACAAAAGTCCTATAAAAACTCTCTTAGTTCTCATGTTACTTTGAGAGTAACATGAATTTTCGCTCGGTGATAGGGAGTAACTTTTCTCTTAAGTCTTGCTTCGAACGTTGCCTGACTCTACCCCTCTTTGAGGGCGGCTAGAAATTCCTTATTTGACTTGGTCTTTTTCAAGCGTTCGATGATGTCGACGAGATAATCTAAACGCTCGCCGTTGGCTTTAGAAACGGCGTCGACCATGTGGCGAATGACAATAACGCTTTGGTAGGTGGAGTTATCAAAGAGTAATTCCTCCTTGCGCGTGCCGGAGCGTTGGATGTCGATGGCGGGGAAAATGCGCCGGTCGGCCAGACGACGATCGAGGTGAAGCTCCATGTTGCCGGTGCCTTTAAACTCTTCGTAGACAAGGTCGTCCATTCTGGAACCGGTATCGACTAAGGCGGTGCCGAGGATGGTTAAGCTGCCGGCTTCTTCAAAATTACGGGCAGCGCCGAAAAAGCGTTTGGGCGGGTATAGGGCGGCGGGGTCAAAGCCGCCGGAGAGGGTACGGCCCGATGTGGGCATGGCTAAGTTGTAGGCTCGGGCGAGACGGGTGATGCTGTCTAAGAGAATAGCTACGTCTCTACCCTGCTCGATCAAACGTTTGGCCCGCTCTAGGGCGATTTCGGCCAGCCGGGTTTGCTCTTCGGGCGGCTCGTCGAAATTTGAGGCGGCGACTTCGCCGATACCGCCGGTCATTTTTTCGATGTGACGACGGATATCGGTAACTTCCTCTGGGCGCTCGCCGACCAAAACCGCCATAAGATGGACATCGGGGTGATTTTTGGCGATACCGGTAGCGATGTCTTTTAGGATGGTAGTTTTACCGGCTTTGGGTGGGGAAACAATCAAGCCTCTCTGGCCAAAGCCGACCGGAGCAACAATATCAATCAGTCTCGTACTATAGACTTCTGGATCAGTTTCGAGCTTCATTAAGCGATCGGGGAAAATGGGAGTCAAGCTCTCGAATTTGACGCGCTTGACGGCAATTTCTGGCAGTTGGTCAAAGACTTTATCGACCCTTAGGAGTCCCCAATAACGTTCGTTTTCTTTGGGACGCCGGGCTGGGCCGGTGATGATATCGCCGCGGCGAAGATAAAAGCGGCGGATTTGACTACTACTAATATAGGCGTCGAGATCGGAGGGGGAAAATTTAGGCCGAATGACGCCGTGACCTTCAGGAATAATATCTAATACGCCGGTAATGATTTCGGTGGGTACGCCGGCATCGGGAATGCGACGGCCGTCGATGTGGCCGTCAAAACCCATCATCGCCGGATGGGGAGCTTCTGACTGTTGAGCTTGACTCACCGCGGGCGGTTCGGGCCGGCTTACCAGCGTTGGTTCGTAGTTTCTCTGCTGACTGGGTTGACCAATGAGGTTCCTCAACGATGTTTCCGGTGGGCGGCTGATGGGCCGTCTGGTTAGAATTCGTCTTCTGGTTACTGTTTTGGGAGGCATACGACATTAATTACTAATTAATAATGGCTAAATATCACAAATAGATACTCACGGGCAGAGCCCGTGGTCCCTGTAACGCTTTCGGCGGAGCCGAAATATTTTTAAGGATTTAACGGCTAGAAGCTGTAGTATTCTCCATCTTGTTATGTGCTAGTTGAACGGATCGTTTAGTCATGAGATCGACCAAAAACAAAACATTTTCAGACCATCTTTACCTATATAGAAAAACTGCACCTTACGGCGAACCGACTCATTACTCTTTCTGCAATTAAGGGAAACTGGTGAAATTCTTGTTCCAGCGGTAGTATCCCATACCGCCTACAGCCTGTCAAGGCCATTCCTTTCCCCTACCGAGGGTAGGAGGGTGGACTGCTAAAACCCATGCCTACCCTCAATGGGAGAAAGGAAAAATAGCGACTAGCGATTAGCACATAGGTAGAGTTCGTGTTTAGCGTATTTGGTTTAGTAAATTAAGATACTCTCTGGCTATGCTTTTCCAATTGTAGTTTTCGATCACTAACTTCCTTAAGGCACTAGCTAATTTTCCTCTTTGACGAGAATTGTTTACAAGCTCGATTACGGCTGTCTGCAGTGATTTTTGGGTGGGTTTGATAATGATGCCGGTACGCTTGGGCTTAATCAGTTCGGCTACTCCCCCTCTATTGGTGGCGATAACCGCACAACCGGCGGCGGCGGCTTCCAGGATGACGCTCGGTAAACCTTCGTGGTGGACAGAAGGATGAACGAGGATGTCTGAGGCTTTGAGTAAGTTGATAACCTTTGACCGAGATAGGTTGCCGGTAAAGATAATTTTAGCTGTCGCCGCTTTCTTAAGTTTTGCTAACAGGTCGCCGTCACCAGCCAGAACAAACATAGTATGGGGAAATCTAGCGGTGATAGTTTGAGCGGCGGCTACGACTAAGCCAGGGTTTTTGGCGGGAATCATCCGACCGACAAAGGTGATAACGATATCGGTCTTGCCTATCCCCAACTGTTGCTTCATCTGGTTTCCAGTGGTTTTACCAAAAAGCTGGGGATTGATACCGCCCGGGATAACGGTGGCAGTTTTTACTCCTAACTTGGCGATAAAATTCTTAGTCGCCTGGCTGACGACGGTAATTCTGTCATAGAAGCGGACAATGAGAGGAGTGACGAGGTAATCGACTCCCTTAGC
>MHDE01000038.1:9435-15111 GCA_001803465.1 Microgenomates group bacterium RIFCSPHIGHO2_01_FULL_45_11
CGAGGGAGTTAGGGTGGGTGGGGTGATCAGCACAGTGGTCGGTAAGGATTGACTTAGCGCCGAGGTACTTGGCTAGAAGCGGTGTCCACCAGGAATTATCAAAGAAGCGAGTGTGAGAATTGACGAGGTCATAGCGGTTGGCTTTTAGCCTTCTGGCTAATTTGATAAGTTCCACATAATTGGGCAGGGCGAATTGACCGCGGAGGATTTCCCAGCAATTGACACGATAGATGGTAAAGCCCCGATAATGCTGGGTTTTTTTAGCGTTGTCGGTGTTGTAAGTTAAGATGTCAACTTTAATCGATTGATCGAGCTGACGGGCGGCATGATAGAGTTCCTCGATGTAGCGCTCACTGCCGCCAGTATGAGGGTAAAAATAGGGAGTGATGACGAGAATACGCATAGATTAGAGCTCTCTTCTTAATGAATGATATGTCACCAGGGCTCGAGCTAAACGGAGATTAATCCGACTCAGCCAGGTTTGGGCGAGACTGGTCAAGGGTTGGTCGACCGTCAGCCAACGAAGGAAAATGTAGACTAAGTGGTTGACTCCGGTTTGCCAGATTTTTTGCTTGCTGGCGCCAAAATCTCGGTAGTAATGGTCGATATGGAACTGGCCAATTCCTTTTCGGCTGGCTTGGAGACAAGCGAGTTTAATTTCCGGCGATAGATTCCAACCGCCCTGTTTCAAGTTTAACTGACGAAGTAAGGAGCGGTTGATAAGCCACATGCCGCTTAAGATGTCTTTAAACTCATAGCCATAAAAGATGCTGGCTTCTTGGTTTAAGATCCAGACGCCGTATTGACGTAAAAATGATATCGCCTGGTTGTTGATAGGAAAACGGTTGCCAATGACAAGGCTCAAGTTTTTCTTGATCATAAAGCTGATTGCCCGACCGATTTGGTTAACGGGATAGGTACCGTCGCCATCGAGACTGACGATGATGTCACCTTTAGCGGCAGCCATGCCTCTTCGTAAGGCATAGCCGTAGCCGATGCCGAAACCATCAAGGCGATTTTCCTTAAGCACTCGGGCACCGTAGCTTTTGGCAATGGTGTAAGTGTCATCAGTGGAACGATTGTCCACGACAATGACCTCGTCGATGAAGCGAGGTATTTTTTTCAAGAGCGAAGCGATGCTTTTGGCTTCGTTGCGGCAGGGTATGACTAGAGATATTTTTTTGTTTTGGATCATATTTACCTGACTTCAAAAAGATGAATATAATTCGAGCTGTAGACTGATTTGACTGACGGTTCTTGGGCAATTTCAGACAAAAACTTGAGGTTATCGATGGTCAAATCTGCCTGAGTCCAGACGTTAAACTTGAATGATAAACGATCACTGTCCGGCTGATCGGCCCAGATAAAGGTGCGGGCGCTAATGGACAAGAGGCGGGTGTCAATGTCAGCGTTGAGGCCGTCTGTTAAATCCCTGGCTGCCTTGACTAATGCTTGCGGTGACTGAGTGTCTAAGGCAGTAAGTAACAGCTGCCGCTTTTCCGGCTTCATGTAGGCGCCGCCGACAGAATTAACTCCGCTTAGACCTTCCAGTAAAAATTGAGTGGTGGGGTCGCTAATTAACAAGGTCCGTCCCTGATAGGTTTGGTATAAAAAGTCGGCTGCCTTAATGTCTTCGTCACCAAGGTGGGTGTAACTATCCCGCGATAAAAGGCCGGCTTTCCAGGAGGCGATATTGACGATGAAGATAATGGTTAAGCCGAAGGTTAAGCCGGCATAAGCGACGGCACGGATGAAGCGAAAGTTTATTTTTTCGATTAAACTGATAAATCCCAAGGCAATAAATAAGCCTACAAAAAATTTGGTTAGAGCGAAGAGCTTGAGGACATATGGTAGGTTGGTAATTAGAAGCGCCGTTAAGCCAAACAGGATAAAGAGGCTTATTAATTGACCTTTGTTTTTCTTAATGATTGCATAAGCGATACCCAGGGGTACAAAGAGATAAACTAAGTAGCCGTAACTACGCTCTAAATACTCTTGTTTCTCTCCCAGCGAAAAAGTGTAGTTTGCAGCTTCGCCTTGATTAAGTTGTTCAAGTTTAATAAGAGGCGAAGCAAGGAAAGCGGCCATAATGGCGGCGATAGCAAGCGAGACGAGCGGCCACTGGCTAACCGCTTGGGGGCGGCGTAAGGTTAACCTTTGATAGAGGTCGAGGCCGAGGAAAATAACAGCAGCCACAATGCCGACCAAGTAGTGGATGAGGCTTAGGGAAAGGACAGCAGTGACGGTCTCCCAGCCGGCCAATTTGGTTTTAGCTTGAACGTCTGACGTTCTTGCAAGCAGTAATTTGGGAAGCATGGCGATAAAAACAACGGCGGCCAGGGTTTGAGGCAGGAAAAAGAAATTGGTGAGGGAAACCATGGAGTCAAAAGCCAGGATGCTGACGATGGTACTAGCTAAGGCCACCTTTTTATCGTGGCTGACGACCCAACCCAAGAGCCAAGCTGCTAAACCAACGGTAATTAAGTGCCAGAAACCAAGGGCTTGCCAAAATTCCAGGACAAAATTGGGCGTTAACCTTTCCGGATACTGGGCGATGGCCAGCAAGAGGTGGGTGGAAGGAGGGTAGCTGTCAAAGCCAAAGGTGTCTGACATTTGACTGGTAAAGAATGAGAATTGACCCTTATCTATCAAGCGAACTAATGTCTGATGCTGGTACCAGTCCCAGTTCAAAGAATACGGGCTTTTGTAAACCCACAGACCGTAAGTAACTTGGGCTAAAATGAGGGTAATTAAAACCGGAGCCAGCACCGGTTTGACTATTTTGCCGAGGTTTGGGGCTAAACGAAAAATGTTAATGAGAAGACTGATGATTCCAGCTAACCCAACCAACGGGAAGAAGGTTTGGCTAAAAGGCAAACCAAGATAATCTTGAATAAGATAGCGGCTAACGAGGGCTAGAGCCAGGACGGTAAGAGTTCCCAGACCAAAGTAGAAAGGAACGGTCAACCAGAAATTGCTTCCCCGCTCGGCGGCAATCCTTTGGCGGAATTGATAACCGGTTACCGCCAAGGCCCGACCCACTAGGGTGGGATAAATATAGACAAGTAATGGTAGCAGCCAAATTATGGTTGGATTCATTTAAGGATCGTCCTTTTTTGATTGCTTGTAATGGTAATTGTGCTGGTTAGGCGGCCTAGCCTACCGACCACTGGGGTGATGACTTCGACTAAGTGATACTGTTGGTTGATTAAAACTTCCTGATTAAAGCCTGCCTGAATGGTGAGAAAACCAGGCAGCTTGGGGTTTATGATGGTGACTGAACCAGAATTGGTTAGGGGCTCGGAAACGATTTCGCTAGCGGGAATGACGGTAAAACCGTAGGTCTTATTGATTTGATTAACCAACTCTTCGCTGACCGGCATAAAGGCTTGACCAGTTTGGCTGTCAAAGACAATGTCGCCGCTGTTATACCAGATAGTAAGGGCGGAAGCGGTAGTGGATTCGACTGCGCTCACCACTTGAGGTTTCTTAAAGTTAATGGTTTTAGTGATGATGACTTCGTTGCCGAACCTGGTAGTTTGGTAACTGACGGTGAGATCGTCGGTTTCGACTTTAAACCAGGGGGTGAGCTGGCCGAAAAAAGCTTTGGCAGTGTCGACAATGCCCCAGGGTTTTTCCGGTTGGAATTTAGCGGTAAAGTTTTTGGCGTCGTAATCTTCTTTAGAAAGGTGGGCAAGCCGATTGCCATCGCTGTCAACAAGGTAATCGTTTAAAGGCGAAATGTTGTAAAACGGCGTTTCTCCCCGACCGTAATGGAAGAAGGCTAAACCCGTGGGGAAGGCTTCGAGTTGATAGGGGCCGACAGCGGTAAAAACCGAACGGTAGGGCAAGCGCACGCCAATCACCGCTACAGCCACCAGGGCAAGGGTGATTACTAATAGTATTAAGTCTTTGGTGAGCTTAAAGATTAGATTCATAGATACTTAGTACGTAGAACGTAGGGCGTAGGCAGTAGATCGTAGATTCCTAGAGCGTAGTTAGTAGTTCGTAGTCGGTAGAAATAAGATGTTAGAGAGAAGAAATCAGTTAGAAAGAAGAAAAAGATGAAAGAGGTAAATTATTTATCCTGCCTCTTGTTTCTTAAATCTTACTTCTAAACTTTCTTCTTACTTCTTATTTCATTGTTGATTAGGCTCTGGTAAGGATCATCTTTGCCCAAGCAAGGATGATCCTTTTTAGAACAATTACTTAGTGTTGGCTTTGACGCATTCTTTGACTTGATCTTCATTGGGTGAAATGACTTTGGTTTGGCCGTCGGGCTGGGTGTACTCGACTTGATACATTTCTGCACAATCCCGCCATATTTTTTGAGTCAGGTATTTATCGGATTGCATGACAATCACCCCGGCGATAATCCCGGCAGCGATAACGATGCTTATTCCAATAATCAATGTTTTCATATCTTTTTTAGTTCGTAGTACGTAGGTAGTAGTTTCATTAATGAGTAAAGAATAATGAGTCCTTTGACTTCGCTCAGGATAAATAGAAAGTAAAGAGTAATGTTTTTTAATGAACAATTCTTTACTTGTTAAATAAATAAAGTGTTTTCCATTCACAACTAAGTTATGAACAGAAAACACTAAGGCATACCGCGTTTCGAAATAAAAGTCTCCAATTGGAGAAATTTAAACGAAACTCGCTTAGTGTTGACCTTGAGGGTCGGGGTTATTTGTGATGGGTGAAGCCGAAGAACTCAGCAAGGGTCTGACTGGTATTGACGTGGTCAAAAGACCTAATCGCATGGATTGCTCCAGCGAACGTCACCAGCAGGTGCCTTTTGGCAGTCTTAACGACTGTGAGTTTTGGCTACCCGATCACGCACCGCTTTTGGCGGTCCCCGACCCCGTTTGGTCAGGCCGGACTCAAACCGGCTTACTGGTTTTTTTCCGGATCGTAGCGCCCGAACCAGACCACCACATCTGTCCCTTTCGGAAACTCCACAGTCAGGCTGACCATGAAGTTCGGATCCTCTTCCGGAGAAGGGATCGGGATGACGTACGACGGCCACAGGCTGTCACCCAGGGTGGGTGTGTCGGTGCCCATGTGTCCGATGCTCGGGTCATCCAGGGAAACGATGTCGGTGTCTTTGCCGGAAGTATGAGCCAGGCAGTCCCAACACCCGTACCCGAAGGCGTACTTCTGGTCCAGGTAGACAAGGGTGCCCGGCATCATCGACGGGTCGACGGTTGCGACGAACAGTCCAAGCTGTCCCTGGCTGGCTGCGGTGTTATAGTCATCCAGCAGGGTTTTCTCGGTGCCGTCGCGAAGTTCATCGTTGAAGCGCCATGCCAGACGGAATTTACCGCCATCCTCGCCGCTGATCCGGATGCGGGTGGGGATATCCATGATCGCCGTTGTGCCTTCGGTGACCACGGCGTGATACAGCCCCAGCCAGGGAGGACATCCGTATTGCCCTTCTTTGCACCAGCCAGCATCGCCGCCGACTGCCCGGGTGACCTCAACCGCATCGTAGCGACCATTGGTAAGATCGGTCGCCATGTACGTCCCATTGGGGCGTACCCAACGGATGCCGTCGATGGTCGTGGCCTCGAAGTACTTGGCCAACGGGACAAACGTCCAGTTGACCTCTATCTCCGGGGTTGCGGCCGGAGCGGGCGCTGCCAGGGTCGGGGTGATGGCGGTCGTGGCGGCTGG
>MHDE01000038.1:15149-26556 GCA_001803465.1 Microgenomates group bacterium RIFCSPHIGHO2_01_FULL_45_11
CGGGGCTTCGGCAGTGGACCCAGTGCTAATGCCGAGCGCGGAGCACGCGCTCAAAACAAAAGCACCAACGATGAAAAGAGAAAAGAGGGTTGAAATTTTCTTCATGGCCAACCTCCTAGTTGGCTTTCGAGTGAGTCGACGAGTACCAGATCACGCCAATAATGGCGAGAATGGCACCCACAATGAGGATGACGCCAGGGATCCAGTTCATCATGAAAATCCAAACCCCGGCGATGACCACGCCCGTCAGGCCGTAAACAACAAGCCTGACCGGGAAATTACGCCGAGCCGTGTAGCGTCCGATTATTTGATCACGTATTAAAGTGATCGCTAAATCGTAAAACGCCGCTCCACAAAGCCCGACCCCGACGAGAAGCAAAATGAGGGTGCTCTGGGGAAATGAGACAGTAGTCATTTCTAAACCTCCAGTTTCTAGCTGTTTCGAAAATTTTCCTCGCGAGGGAAATTTCCTGCTCGTTCCGATCCTCCCTACTACCCAGGCTGATCCTGATTTCTGATCCGTTTATCCCATTGATTCTTCATCAATGCGGGCGGGAAATCAGGGGCGGGGGTTCGGGAAGTGCGGGCTGAACAGGCCAAGTCCAGATGCAACGAATAATGAGCGGGCGCCAGTTCCAGAAAGAATCGGTACGGCGAGCACGCTTTGGTTCTTTGGCGACAAAGAACAGAAATTGATTGTGTTTGTTTGATTGACAAACGAGTAAGGTGTGGTTTATTGAAGGTATGACTTTAACCAAACATGATCTTCAAGCCATTGGTACTTTAGTTGATGAACGTCTTGATACTAAGCTTGAGCCTGTTAAAAAAGATCTTGCTACTGTTAAGAAAGACGTTAAAGTCATTAAAAAAGACGTCAAGCAGATAAGAACTGACATCAACAGCACGTTAGGGTATATTGACAAACAAGACAAGAGTTTGGGTGTACGAATTACCAAAGTCGAGCAACATCTTAATTTGGTTTAAAACTGCCTTCTTTTGATGGTTTTCTAATTAAGGTTAAACCTTTTTGGTTTCTATCAAGGACGCACCCGCCTAAGGCGGGAATGTCCTTTTTACTATTTGCAGTCACTCTTTGCAATCAGTTTGTATCCAGAATTGGCCTGTTCAGTTTTTAATAGATTACTCTATTAAAACGAGCGTGGAGGTTACTAAGCGATATTTATTGCGTTAGGCACAAAACACACGGCAAAACTTTTGAGTTTTAACCTTTGCATTTTGCGCTTTACATCCCAGTACTACTCACTTGAATTTCGGCAAACTGCCTGTTCGGCCGTTTCCGAAATCAGGTTCGAGTACGGGGTAAACGGTATGCCTTGTTAAGGTGCTCCTCGCTTTGCTCTGGGTAAACTTTCATTTATCCCTCGCTTTGAGTTGAGCTTGGCAAGGTGCCTGAAACGTCAAAGGTTAAACCTTCAACGCTTGATCGCTTTACCCATATCCGATCGCGATGATCGGTTGAGTCAAGCGGTTTTGCTGGCGACTTAACTATTAAAATAAAAGCGTCGCAGGCAAAACGAACTCCTCCGTTTGAGGAGTTTATTTTTCAGTGAGATTTAGGAAATTGCAGTCCATTGCAGTCCCTTCGATAAACTCCCTCCTTCTCCGCCAGCTGGCGGATTCGGAGGTCAGGCAGGGAAAGCCTATTTTTCCAATAAGTAGGTGTAGCGGGTCTTTTTGGCAGCGTAGGCTAGGATAGAGGCGAGGGCGACCGCGCCACCGGCAATGGCATAGAGGTTATCGCCCAAAGCAGCGGGAACTGGTTCGTGAACCTTTTCCTCTTCCTTGGGTTTTTCGACCTGCTCGCCGTAAGCACCGTCGGCAAAGACGGGAGTGGCCGCAAGGATAAAGAGAATAAGGCTGGTAGCAAGAACTTTAACGGCAGTCATGAGCAGTCTCCTTCGACTATGACTCGTCCGATGAGTCTTCACTCAGAACAAGTCCTTTAATAAAAAACGTTGGTATCACTACCAACGTTATTTTTATAATTTTATAATTGAACTGATTGTGGTGTATTCTATAGGACGTTTAAGTTTTTGTCAAGCTGTCAAAATTATTAAAATTCCCTCCTTCGTCCGCCAGCGGGCGGACTGCGAGGGACTACGGATGGGCAAGCAAAGTGAAAAATTAAAAAATAGAGCGCGAAACTATAAGTTTTATAAGACTAATTTTGCTTTACGGAATCAGGGTAGAAAGTTTGGCTAAGGCCTCTTCGAGACTTCCCTCTTGTGAGGCAACGGCTGACAAAATGCATATTGATGTTGCCGCAACGACAGCGCCGCTGGCTACCAGAACTGGAATCAAGTGTTTCAGTTCTTCTCTAAATCCTTGATGCGGGTCGAGCTCGCCTGGATTAATTTCAATTCTAGGATGGGCGTAGTCGGTCATAGTTCTTCTTTACCACTTTTTAGTTAAATTTCCAATAGTTTAGCATATTTAAAAATACGGGTGTCGGAATCAAGGAATTTGCAGGTGTAAAGGATGAGGTCGGCCCGGTAGTCGGTGATTTCCTCCCCCTCCGAATCGGCGTAGACCTCATAAATATATTTCCTCCGATTCCAGACAACCTCTATCCGGTCGCCTTCCTTAACCTTGGGGAGGTTAAAAAAGGAGCGTTCCCGTCGGTACTGGTTGGTCCAGGCCAGATAGCCGTAGCGGTGGGCGGCGATGATAGTCGGATTTTCCCGGGTAAAAGGCGTGCCAAAGTCAGGCACACGCCAGGGGCCATCTCTCAAAGTTTCCTCGAGATTGGCATAGGTGTTTTCGCCGATGGCAGAGTTGACGCCGATGCTGTCGACAATTAGCCAGTTTTCTGGGGATAAGGTGGGGTCAAAGGCAGGTTGGTAAGGCTCGACTGGGGTTTGGCCGGCAGATTTTAAGGCATCGCCGAAGGTGGCTCCCGGGCGAATGAGGATTTTACCGATCGCAGTAAGCTCAGTAGATTTAAGGCTCTGGATAAGGCGGGGTCCCAGAGTAGCGGCCAGAATGAGGCCGGCTGCTCCCAGGCTAATCCAGGCTAATTTGGTCAGGTATTGGGATAGTTTGGAATGACTAATTGATTGCCAGGGATAGAACTTGATCAGACGGATGGGTTGACCTGCCCCCGTCGTCAAGGCTTGGGAAGGCAAACCTGATGGTACTAGAGCGGGAGCTAGTTGAGGAGCGTCTAACGCCCCTGAGGGGACGTCAAACGTCCCTGAAGGAACCGAGTTAATCCGGTAAGGAGTGGTTTCCTCGAGTGTTGAGGTATTTTCCTCTGGAGTTTCCTGACTGACATCTGGCATGGCCGAATTGACGCTGTCGTTAGGCACGTCAGATATTCCCGGTAGCAACCCAGGCAATTGGTAGCTGGTGATGTCGATGGTTTCGGCGTCGGTCATAGTTAAAGTAGGCAGAGTAGCGGTTAAGAAAAGAGCTATTCCTAGTAAACGAGAGGGTTGCCCCTCTCTAATTAGCGAATAGCGTCAAGCGATCAGTGTTTAATTCATTGGTCTAACAAAGAAACTTTATTAAAAAAATTCGACTTCTTGAGGGGCGGGACCTTCGATGGAGCTTAAGGTAAACAATACGCAACGTGATTGGCTTAATCTCTCTAAAGACGGTGATGCGTCACGTCTTTACTTTAGTCCCTTTAGAGGCGGGCAGTACGCCTGCCCAACATACTACCCGCCGCTTAAAGAGACCAAATCCTAAGGCGTCAAACCTGTTTAACCCGTTCTACTAGTCCAACATATTGCCCGGAACGGTTGATGCTTCCCGTCACCTAAAAAGTCGATTTTGTGCCTATCTGCGCGTTGGCACTCGTGGCATCTTGACTGCTAAAGTGTTTTTCTGTAGCTTAACTATAGATCCGCGCGTTTCCTGTCCAAACACGCGATCAACCTTAAAAGGGCATTGCTATTCGTGGTTTACGGACCAGCGGTAGTAATGCTCTTTTTTTTATTTCCAGCCCACTAGCAAGTGCTGGTGGAGATATTTTAATCTTTTAAGCTGCTCACTCCAAAAAAGCTCACCGCCTGATTTAACATTCCTCGGGGTGCGCATTTTTTGGGCTATAGATCGCACTATTTTCTTCATGAGCAGTATCGCTTTCGTCCCGTGCTACTTAGGCGTGAGCTTTTAACTGTCGTTACTGAATCAGTCTAACATAGCTTCGGGTTCTTGTCAAACCTATAGCTTAATTAGCGATTGTTATTCCCTGACCTATAAGAAATATATTAAGAGTAAAACCAGAAGTGATGAGCGAATTTATATTCACATGTGGATAAGTTTTTTTTGTTGTGGAAAAGTGTTTGCAGGTTGTGGACAAGATTTAATTTGCTATAATCAGCCTGTTATTAAGGCTAAAGTAGGAACGGATGAGTCCATCAAATCATGCAGGTAAGCCGGAGATGGCGTCTGCTATAGCTATACCGGTAGAGAAGGTTATAGACAATAATGGAAAAACGGTACAATTAGAATATTTAGTTGGATTTAGTAATACTGATATCGTGCCTCATGTTATTGAGAATTTGACTGAGGATATCTCTTCAACATATGGGGTGGCTGCTGATAGACTGTGTATCAGCATCAACGATGTTAGTCCGGAAAGAGGCGGAAGAAGTTACGGGCCACCGCAATGGCAAGAAGGTGGTTGGCAACCCTCGGGATCTGCCTGGAGAGCTCGGGTGGAGAATGATCCGGCAACCGGTTAGGGAAGCAAACTTCCGTGAAAATTACTCTAGTCTGGATTTTGCGTGAAAATTACAGTAGGAGGTATTTTTGCTTGATTTACCAATAAAAAGGACTGTCCATTTTTGGCATTGAAATGGGCAAAATTAGGTCTTTTTTGGACTTTGTAGCCAGACAAGTGCCTGGCGGAGCGTCTTGGCTTTATCTGGAGAAATGATACGGGAATAACCCAATTTTTGGGCTTCCTTCAAGCGCTTTTCCAAGAAAGAAACGCGGCGAATTTCACCCAAAAGGCCAACCTCGCCGATAACGGCGGTTTTAACTGGGAGAGGCCGGTTGGTCAGGCTTGAGGCGATAGCCAGAGCGATGCCGAGATCGGCGGCGGGTTCGCTGACTGTCAGGCCGCCGGCGACGTTGACGAAAATATCGGCCTCGCCCAAGCCAGCAAGATAACCCCGGCGCTGGAGGACGGCAGCCAAAAGTTGGACTTTGCTGACCGGAATGCCCCTGGCGACACGGCGGGGTACTGCCAGTTGGGATTTGACCACCAATGCCTGGATTTCGACTAGAACCGGCCGGGTACCTTCCATGATGACGACTACGGCCGAGCCGGGAACACCCGTTTGGCTCTCTTCAAGAAAGGCTTGGGAAGGGTTAGTAATTTCTTTCAGACCTGAAGCAGCCATTTCGAAGACGCCGATTTCGTCGGTGGGGCCAAAGCGGTTTTTGGCGGCGTGGAGAATACGAAAAGCGGTGGTGCGCTCGCCGGTGAGTTCGAGGACAGTATCAACGAGATGTTCTAAGACTTTGGGGCCGGCGATGCTGCCTTCTTTGGTGACGTGGCCGACCAAGAAAATGGGAAGGCGTAACTGTTTGCCTATCCGTAACAGCCGCTGGGCCGACTCTCTAACTTGACCCACTGACCCGGCTGTGCCGGTTAAATCTTCGGTGAAAAGTGACTGGATACTGTCAATAATAACAAGCTTTATACCCTGCTCATTTTCAAGAGTTGCACAAATAGTGTCTACATTAGTTTCGGGCAAAAGCAAGAGGTTGGTGGATCGATTTGAGGGTAATCTGTCGACTCGCAATTTGACTTGTTCGGGAGATTCCTCGCCACAGACATACAAAATAGAAGTATGAGAAGTAGGTAAGGTACGGGAAGTATTATTTCTTTCTTCCTTTCGTGCTTCCCCTACTTTTTGTACTTTTCCGACGTTGAGGGCTAACTGAGTGAGCAGTGTTGACTTGCCGATGCCGGGCTCGCCGGCAACAAGGGTGATACTTCCGGGAACGATACCCCCGCCTAAAACCCGGTCAAACTCCCCTATTCCGGTAGAAAGACGTTGGTTGGTGGTGGAGGTGAGTTTAATTTCCGAAAGTTTGATGACATCCCCAGTTAAACTTTTGACCTTTGACTTTTGACCTTTGACTTTGGTGAAGACAACAGTCTCCACTAAAGTATTCCACTGGCCGCAAGTTGGGCACTGGCCGGACCATTTGGGTGTTTCTGACCCGCAGTTTTGGCAGACAAAGACGGATTTTTCTTTGGGCATGAGAGCAGTATAGCACTGGGTGAGACTAACAGTGACTTTCCAATAACCTACTGGCTTGCCCAGAGGGAAACGTTGTCCCAGAGCATCTTGCCAACGGCTTTGGTAGAAGAATAGAGGATAACGCGAATGTAGGCGGTACCACTGGGAGCGATGTCTATGATTTCCCGAGTGCCCCACTTGCCGAACGGGAAGCTACCGATGGTGTTGACTTTTAACCGCTGTCGATTGTCGTTAAGAAAATCTAAATAGAGGGTGCCGCTATCTCCTGACAATAGAAAGCCGTTGGCTGATAAGCGGTATTTAACCCCGGCTTGGGCGGGGACTAGCTGGATAGCGGCGGTTTCGCAGCCGGCGCTGGCACAGTTATTTAGATCAAGAGCGAGTAAGCCTGTGGAGGAACCCTCGGGAACAAAGTTGACCAGGTATGCCCAATAGACGCCGTGGGCTGACGGCAAGGTTTTGATAGGAACAGAGTCAATATTAGCCAAAGCCTTGACCATGTACCAGCGATTGAGATCAACATTGGCAGAATCATTCCAAGCAGAAATTAGAGGATAAGAGCCAGCTTCGATATTGCCGTCGCTTAATAACTCGCCGCTTGGCGGCTGGCTTGAAGGCAGCGGTAGTAGCGATGGTTCTGGTAGCGGCGAAGGATTGGGGTAGGAAGTGGGAAAGGGGGTGGGTGAAGCTGACGGCAGGAAAACTGGCCGAGGAGAATTCCAGACAAAAAGGGTCGAAACGGCGGAGAGAATTAAAGTCCACCAGAGAGTGGAGACGACCCATTTAAGCTGGCTCATGCCTTAGAACCGAACTTTCGAGAGAGGAAGCGAACGACAATGACGACGGGCAGCCAGAGAATTGAATAGACAATAACCCAAATGGCCAGTTGAGCGATGACGAACAGTTTATCGGCTACAGATTCCCAAGCAGCTTGTAATTCTTCGAGTAGTGAGTCGGAACGGCCGGAAGGGTTGAAGTAACGCTCGCTACTTGCGACCCTGACGGTAACGGCAGCGTAATCTATCTCTTGAGTCAGTTTTTGCGATTGGTTTTTGAGTTGTTCAAGTTGGGCCTTGAGGCGGTCGAGGTCGCGTTGTAAACGCTGGCGCTCGGCAGGGTCAGTGGCAGCAGCCAGTTCAACTTCTTTGTCGGTGATTTGGGTTTCCAAGGCGGCAATTTGGTCGGAAACGTTAGTGACCGGGCCGGTAAAGTCTTCGGCGGAGACTTGTTCTCTGACAACTTTTTTGGCTTCGGAGACAATGGTAGAATTGGTGTCTTCAAAGCGGTCAACCGGGACTTTAATACGAAGGGAACCGTAGGCATTACGAACATCGGAGCTTAAGCTGGAATTTAAGACCCGGCCGCCGATACTTAAGGCATGGGCTTTGATTCTTTCCAGGTATTGGGCAACGTCGTGGGCGACGACGTCATAGCTGGAACTCTTTTTATAAACGCGGTCGTCGACATCAAGGGCTTCGTCTTGAGTGGAGGGCGGAGGTAACGGAGTAATGGTTTCTGGACGAGAGGGCTTGAAGATGTCAGCCAATCCCCTCCCCAGGGAGGGATTTAAGACTTGGCCGGAAACTCCAGAGGAACCTGTACCTTCAAAAGTGTCTGGGTAACTAACTCTGGAGCCAAAAAGAAAGGAGCCGGCAAGGTTGACGACTACGACAGTAACTATTGCCAAAAGGATGACGATTAAGAGCCATTTTTGTTTGAGTAAGTTCATCGTGGCCCTGTCCTTTTTAAGGATAGCACCAAATGAAAGTGGGTTGCAAGGGTTGGCTAATTTTGGGAGGAATCGCTGGTGAAGAGGTTGGTACTCCGTTTGTTATAATACTTGTCATGAGAGAATCCGAAACAACAGACCCACTAAGTGCCCTTGAAGCGTTGGTGCGCGAGTCGATGCCATTGCAAACGCTTCTATCTAACGGGATCGGTAGGCATTTACAAAGAATAGAAAAACTAAATCAAGCAACTGCCGAAGAGGAACCGGTCATTACTGAAGATGTTTTCGCCTTTCAGGAGTTACAAAAGGCGGTGGATTCGGGTTTTGGAGGCTTCCAAACGCGAGATGTGGTATGGCGACGGAGTCAAGCGCGGCTTAATTTTTGCAATCAGAACGATGTCTCCCCGAGCGACCCTAGTATGTTGCAGCTGACTGATTCGAATGGCAAGCCACGAATGGTGGAGGAGTATGTAGTACAGATTGAACAGCGGGGCGCACTTAGTGCAGTACATCGTCCTGATCGATTTTCCGGATACAGTCGCTCGGCAGAACAAGTGGCCGGAACAGGCGGGTTCCAAGTGTCAGCCTTCAACCAAATGGTGGGGTTTAATCCGCGGACAGAACGGGTGCAGTGGCAACCCCAGGTTGGTGTCAGTGTTCAGGTTCTGGACAATGGGGAGGTAACTGCTCTGCCTCAAAAATATACGGGACGATTACCTTACTCGGCTGAACCACAAGATTTGTCTGGCCAACTTCCAGGGATGGGAACTGAACTCTTCAAAGCTCTTAAAAGTATTTTTGGATAGCTTTTTAATAAAAATCCCTCGGGCTGACGCCCGGGGTCTTTATATCTAAGCCTTCGGCCGATGTTACTGACGTAATGTTGCGCTTTGTCGCCTGCGGCGATTTTTGGTATGGTTTCATCCCCCGAGTCAGACTTGGTGGTATTTGCCTTCTTGAAATAAAGAAAATTTTTCTTTCCGGAATCGGAATGTTTCGGCGTTAATTATTAATTAACCGGTGGGGTGAGGCCGTGGACGTTTTTCTAGGGGCGGCGGTTGAACCAGTCGGTAAATTCGTCGGGAGTTTGGGGTGGCCGGTATTTCTGGGAGAGATCATACACTAACCGGGCTAAATCTTGATGAGAGATGTCGGGATTTTGACGCACTAAGTTAAGTAAGTTAGCGACTTCCTCGGGAGGAATGGTGGTTTCGTTCACGGGACCAAAGAGGTTTTCGAGACTCTGCTGGGCCGAGGCGGCTACACTTTCCAAGAGTTGACGCAGTTGTTCAAAGGGATCGAGTTCTTGATTCATTGCCTAGGTTACTCAAGAAGTGTATTCCATTCCATGAGAGTTTTCAAATACTTTAATATTATATAATAATATAATATCTACCTCCGATATTTTATCGGAGCGATGCTATTCAAACATAGTCGCCGAGAATAATTCCTAAATACTCGGAGATTTTTCGATAGCAACAACTGCATCGGCAATTTCCCTGGCATAGGCTTCGCTTATGCCATCAGGGGGACCAAGGTTAATCATTTCTTGAAGATGGAATATGGGCTATTCTCCATCCCCGACCATCCCGTCAGACGAGATGGGTCGGGTCAAAATTTGAAAGCAACGTCTGACGTTGCTTTTTTATTCGGTCGAGTTTGACTCGACCATGCCCTGGACGGCTGTCAAGTAGGCGCTCATTTCTTGCTCGACTTTTTTCCAATCGCCTTTGGCTTCTCTGATGGCGTTAAAGATTAACTCCATGTCGATTAATAACTGGTCGTCGTAGACGATCATTCTCTTTTTACTCATAAAACCTCCTTATTAGGGTAAAGTGTAAAGCGAAAAAGGCAAAACTGCAGCTTAAAACTTATACTATTGACTTTTACGTTGTAGTTTTGACATTTGACTTTTAACTTTTACATTATTTATAGCCGACCGGCACTTCTTTTAACACCATGCCGAGGCTCATGCGGCGGGCTTCTTTATCCAGGCTTTCGACAAAAATGTCAATATCTTCACCCACTTTTGGTTCTTGGCCGGTAGGGATTTTACTGATATGGATGAGGCCGTCGACACCCGGCTCCAGAGTGACAAAAACGCCAAAGGGAGCGACGCGGGTAACTTTGCCCGTCACTTTATTGCCGACGACATATTTTTTGTCAATTTCTTGCCAAGGATCGAGCTTAAGACGTTTGACCGACAAATTGAGTTTACCGGTGTCTTCGTTGACGCCAATGACCATAACGTCTAGGGCTTCGCCGACCCGAAAGTGACGGTTGGGATCGTCCACCTTTTCCCAGGAGATTTCGCTAATATGGACCAAGCCTTCGACTTTGCCGAGTTTGTCTTTAGTAAGAGGCACGTCGACAGTAACAAAGACGCCAAAAGGCATGATGCCGGAAACGACCCCTTTATAGGTATCCCCGGCTTTGACCTTTTTTAAAGCGCTGGCCTTTTGGGCCATGGCGTCGGCCTCGGAGACGTGGCGTTCGGAGAAGATGAGGCGGTTTTTGTCTTTGTCAACTTCGATAATTTTGACTTTGAATTTTTTACCAAGGAGCTGGTCCATCTTGCCCAAGAATTGTCGGCTAAACTGGGAGCTAGGGACAAAGCCACGAATGCCCTCGGTTTGGGCAACCAAGCCGCCGCGGTTGACTTCGGCGCCTTCAACCTCGAGGACTTTACCGGTTTCCAAGTATTCGGCCAATTGCTCCCACTTGCGGTCAAGGCTGGCCCGGCGCAGGCTGAGAAGTATTTGGCCGCGGTCATTTTCTGGGGAAACGACAAAGACTTTGACGGTGTCGCCGATGGTTAAGCCTTTGATAAGATCGATGGCGACTTCGTATTCCTTATCGACGACCATGCCCTCGGTTTTGCCGCCGATGTCCAATAAAACCATTTTTTTACTGATGTCGGTAACGACGCCTTCGATAACTTGACCATGCTTGGGGGCTTTGAGCTCGTAGCCAGTAATAGCTAACAATTCTGCCATGGTGGTGGGCTTGGCAGAGGCTGCGGTTTTGGCTTTCTGGGGACTTTTGGAGGTTTTTGATTTAGACGAAGATGGCTTGGTCTTTTTTTCAGTGCTGTCTGTCTTTTTCTGAACCTTCTCTAATGTTATTTTTTTAGCCGTTTGCTTTACTTTAGCCTGTTTACTTAATTCTAGTGACTTTCGGGCCATAGTTCATAAAGCTCCTTTCGTAAGAATGAAGGTATTGTAACACAAAGCTAAGGGAGTAGGCAGTAGGCAGTAGGCAGTAGGAAGTAGAACGTAGATAATGGGGTGGCTGACCCGTTGAAAGTTACCTGTCGGCGATTATTTACTATGAACTACTGCCTACGAACTACGAACTATTACAGTTTGCCTTTTTTCATGAGCCAGAGGAAGAGTTTGGCGAGGGTCATGAGAATAGCGATGATGAAGATGAG